>NZ_FNUW01000019.1:0-107311 GCF_900108285.1 Bacillus sp. ok061
CTGGACCTACTGGACCTACTGGACCTACCGGCCCTTCTGGACTTACAACATCTGGTTTATCCCAGTATGCTTATGTTTTCAATACAGCAGCTCAAGTTGTTGCCTTGGAAGCACCTATCCTTTTTAATTCACACGGTAGAATCACATCCGGTTTTACTCATACTCTTGGAACTTCTCAGATGACAGTTATTAATGCTGGAGATTATAAAATTTCTTTTTCTGTATCAGGAGTTGAACCTAATCAATTTGCCCTCTTTTTAAATGGGGCTCCCGTTACCAACTCCATTTATGGAGCAGGTGCAGGTACTCAACAAAACAATGGGCAAACAATTCTCACTTTAGCAGCAGGTGATATTCTTACCCTTAATAATCATACTTCCGCCGCTGCGGTTACTTTGCAGACTTTGGCAGGTGGAACACAAACAAATGTAAATGCTTCAATTACAATTGAAAAGTTAAATTAATTTAATCATTTATTTCTTGAAACTCTGGCAGTAAATAATCTGGATTGGATTCTTTTTTCAACAAGCAGTTAGCTTTTGCTAACTGCTCTTTTAATTAAAATAACGATTTTGTTGAAAATTTTATTTGTCTCTGTTCTTTAATGACAGGCTCCATAATTCCATGTAAGGCATACAATATTAAAAATTTACTCGTGAAAATCTGATTACGATTTTTTAGATTTTCTATATCTCATGAAACATTCACCTACCTTACTAAGGGTGCATATAAAAATGCACTCTTTTTATTTGTTGTTAAATAAGGATTTTGTTAATATTGAATAAAATTCAAGATTCTAGTAATACTAATTCACAATACAATTTGCTTCTTACCCAGATTGTATCTACTTGCTACTTGAGCAGTTAGTTTCGCTAGCTGCTCTTTTGTATTGGGATAATAATAAATCATTGTTCTTTTTTCTTTTTTACAACATATAATTCTAATCCAGACGTTTCGTTCACTGAGTTACCTCCTTTTCTAAAGAGCACTTGTGCATGGTGCTCTTTTTTAATTATTTTGATTTACAAAATAAAATTTTTATCAGGCTTTTCCCGCATAACATTTTCAATTTTGTTCATACTATAACTGTAACTTTTAAGTTACAAAACATTGTGGTAATGTTTTTGTTGGACAAGGAAGCAGTTAGCTTTTGCTAGCTGCTTTTCTGTGTACATACACTTTTTGTTAGTTAACACATATATTTAATTTGAGATCCTACTTAGTTCATAACCCGTTGAAAAAATTCAGAATTTATTAATGAACGCTCATTAAACTCAATAGGTTGTTCACTCCTCTAAAGGGCACTTGCGAAAGTGCTCTTTTTATGTGGAATAGCATTTTTTTAATATTAATCACATAAATTATTGAAGAACCCTATGATTCCAAGTGCTTAGGGTACTCCCATCAAATTCATTGTGCTAATTGACACCGTTAAAACGGTGTCTTTTTTCAAACACTTTTTAAAAATAAAGCTACAATGCATTTCTTCACCTAGAAATACAGCAGACATATATTATCGTGTAATTCACGCAATATTCTCAAGAGCTGCCACTTAAGTGCGCTTATAAAGCACTCTTTTTGTGTATATTTTCGTTTCAAATAACTATTTTGTTTAAATTTCTTTTACTTCTACTTCGCAATCATCATCTTCACTTATCACCTCGATATTAATAGCATCAAATATTCTCCAATCATCCTTAGAAACACCAATTGGAGGTTTTCCGCTTTCTAAAGGGATGCCATAACCTTCAATGCACTCATGGCCGAACCTAGCTCTATACTGTGCAATCATATCTGCGTGATCTTTAAAATCTTCAATACTGTAAAAGTTATTTTTAAAGTTTTCTAACCAACTTGCATTCATTTTATTTTCATCTAATTCAATAACAAATTTATCTACACGAGTTACTGTACACTCGAATTTTTTCATCACTCATTCCCCTTTACGAATAATCTTTTTTACATTACACATACTATCTACAAGTCACTTCCCATGACTACACTCTTTCAAAACGGAGCTTGTTCCTCCGGATTGTTTAGGCACTCGGCAGGTAACTTAGTCAACTACCTGCTATTTTCTATTCAAATAACGCTTTTGTTTAGTTTTCTGTTGAAGCAATGATACATGGATTTGTAATATTATCTCGCTTTATTACCCATTCGAATGACCTTAAAACACACGTTTCTCCACCTCTATGAATTACTGGTTCGATTGTAGCTACTCGTTGCTCTTCGTCCGGCAATTCATCAATGCTGATATGCATTTTGTCTTGCAAACTAACTTCTCCAACAAAATCTTCTTCAATTTCCTCCCGATCTATGAATTCCTCATAAAAGTTTTTCGCTTCTTCTTCGTTCTTTGCAGCTACCCAATCGTAATCATTCATTTTAAAAACTTTCATCATATCTATTCCCCTCCGTTTTTTATACAAAATTCAAATTTGATTTTTATCAAAATCTTCAATACCATGTAAAGTTTACGTAAAGATTGCTACGACTCGGCCTGTCCACCCCAGAAACGTTATATAATGAATTTGCAAACACCTGGTTTGCGCACAAGTACCTTTCTGTACGACATAACTCTTTTGCTAGGAGAAATCCTAGCCTTTTTTATTTGAGATCTAAAACACAGGATTCTCAGGCTTTATCACCATTTTCGCTCTAAATCGATAACCCTTACTTTTTAAGTAACCAACAAGTGTTAATGCGCTTTTCCCAAACCTTTCTGCAATTGCATCTACCGTGTACCCTTTTTCGAATAGATCTAAACTAATCCGTATTTCATCTTCAGTATAAGATGCCTGACTTTCTACAGGTCTCTCGAAGATCCCAAGCTCTTCCAGTTTTTTCTTTATTGCACTTTCTGTTCGCTGGAGACGTTTCGCGATATACAAATACGTATAACAATTCGCTTTGACCATACTTTTTAGTAATAATTCATCTTGTTTAGTCCAAGGCTCTCTCTCTTTTTTCCTTCTATACACATCCGCGTCACGTTTCTCTTTCATCCATTCTGGTTCAGGTCCTAAAATCCCATATTCAACCTTTGAAAAATCAACTACCTGCTTATGTCGTTTTAACCAACCCCAAAAGTCCTTATAGTAAACTACCTTTATTTTTTGAGTTTTTGCAAATAACTTTAGTCTTATAGGAAATGCGAATCTTTCATACCACGATTCGATTGTTTTATAACTTACTTGTAATACATCTGCTAGTTGGAGCACTGTAAGCCCATTGAAATGTAACCGTGGATCGCTTAACCCTATACGATTTGCTTTTAGTTTTATGGCATTTACAGTGCGATCTAACTTCTTCGCAATACTTTTAATGCTGTATGTCCCCCAGGAATCCTCCAGATACGCTATTTCTTCTTTTGTCCAAAGAATAACTTTCCCCACTATTTCGCCTCCTTTTAATATCCGGATGCCTGACGATCATGATTGATTTTATTTTTTTCGATATATGCGTTGTAAATTTCAATAGCCGAAAATCCAAGCGCTGCACCTAAGTAAGCCAAGTCATTCATCAAGGTCATGTAATGTGCTGCAGTCCATAATTTGTTTTCATATAAATCGTTAAACACATCGATAATTTCTGTTTTTGTATTTCCTTTGTTATTACGCACTACAAAGGCATCGATATATTTATTCCATTCACGTTCTAATCCAATCGATAAAGCAAAGTGAAGTGCATCAACAAATTCGTCTAATAACGGATTGTAGTACACCTTATCTTCTTCCATCATTTGACCCTTGTTACGTACGCCTTTTGTAATCGGCTTGTTATTTTCGCTCCAAAACTTATGACCACGCCACACATGAAGTAACTCACTTAGTTCATCACGAAATGATAATTTCTTTTCTTGAAACAATGGAACGTTTTGTAAACTACGTTTTTCCACAATCTTGTTATCAAGGTCTTTTTGAAGCTGAAATAAATGAGTGATGTTCATTGTTTTGCACGCTCCCCTTTTTTAAACAAATCTATAAAACTTCTCACCATTCTTTCTACACTGGCACCAGTTAAGTAATTAACAAAGGGTGCAGTTTCTGCGAATTTTAAAGAGTCCTTTTCAGGTATTCCTGCACAAATCAACTTTTCTTTTACGGCTTCAATAATTTTTACTCTTTTCTCGTTCTTACTATTGAACTGAGCCTCCACGACCTTTACAGCCTCATCCTTATAGCAATCATGCTTTTCCATGTAGTAATACACTTCTTTCCAGAACTTATTATCATCTTTTAAATTCTTAGTATCGTTTAATTGACGCACTATAACTCCTCCTTTACCCAATCGATATAACAGTTCGGCCTTTCTTCTCTTATAATTTTCATCGCTTGCATTTTGTTATCTGCGGTGACTAAATCTACATATGCTTTGTTACCCACAACAAATTTCACAGCATACAAGATATTCATCCTAGTACTACTAAACTTACGATTGTCGCTGCGATCATATAGGAAACTACGAATGCAATGAATTTCTTTCGTAAACTTTTATTCTTCTCACGTAATTCGTTATTTTCTTTCAATACACGCTTTGCGTAATTATCTTTCACTTTCACTTGTGATTTGTATAAATCAACTGCTAACTGCAAATCACGATTTTCTTGCATCACATCTTTTAACTGTTGCTCCGAATTGTCCAAATACATTACCGCCTTTCGTGGCTCCCCTTTTGCTACTTTCCTTTTTTGCTTAACCATTTCACGTTTTAATCTTTCCATCTTCCTATCACTTTTCCGATTTTCGTACCCCTTTCCTTGCTGTCTACCACCCACAATCGCACATCCTTCCTACAGCTTTTTATTTTCTTAAATGCTCTAAAAATAGTTCATTGAAATTCTCGTTTTCTAGTTCTTCTAATCGCTTTTGTACACGTTCTAAACGTACCGGACCCAAACCTAACACTTCTTTTACTGCACGTAATGCTAATGTTCGGCCATCTTTATACGATAAAAGGGATACTTGCTGCACTTCACCCCTGTGAAAACTTTGCTGCTCCCTTGTTTTCTTTCTCTCACGTTCACTCGCCCGGCGTTGTTGACGGTTCAAGGCGTTCATCGTCTTCCCTCCATTTTTTAAAGCAACTGCTGAATAGTAATTCTGCGTATGGATCTTGTGGTACTGGGTCTAGCACACCAGTCTTTTTATCTTTTCTTAATGAACTTACTACCCAAACCATGTTGTACGGTTCTCCAGCAATGCTTCCTACAATTCTTGCTGGCTTTACACGTGGTAATGCTGTTGCATGACGCTTTGTAAATAACGATTTACGCGGTCCCTCTCCTCTTCCCACATGCTATTCCTCCCTTTGTTTAAGCCAGGACTCAACACTCATTTTCTCGCCCCATCGATAACCTACACTTCCTTCTGCCTCAATTGGAACTGGAAATCCTGGTACTGGAGGTTGCTCCATAACTTGTTTAATTTGTTTTTCTGCTGCCACTACAATCTCCGGATCATCATCTATTTCAAAAATAATTTCATCGTGAATTTGTGCAATCATATCGGCACTGCCATGAGCAAGTACACCTTCTTGTTTACCGATAGATTCATAAATTTCATTTTGCACTTTCTTCATAATGTCAGCTGCACTACCTTGCACTGGCGTATTCGCTGCTTGTCTCTCAGCTGATCCACGATCTCTTCTATTCGCGCTGTTAATACTAGGCAGTAACCTCATATATCCATAAATCGTTTGCACATAACCTTGCTCCCGTGCTTCTAAAACAATCTTGCGCTGATACTCTGGTATGCGTTTGTACGCTGTTTTAACGGCATTCACAATCTGCGCACATTCATCTAATGTTTTACGAATCATGTACTTCGTTTTAAATGTGAACTGAAGAGCGTGTTCCGTTCCACCATAAGAGATTCCAAAGTTTCCTGCCTTTGCATCCGTACGTTCTTTCTTTACAATTTCATCTTCAGGTTTTCCAGTCATTACAGACGCTGTTCTACGATGCATATCCCCGCCTGTATTAAATAGCTCCGTCATGACCTCATCGCCTGATTTCCATGCCATTAAGCGAAGTTCGAACCCTGAGAAGTCAATGAAGAATAATATCTTTCCTGGTTTAGGTACAAAGAAGTTTCTTATCTTAAACTCATCATTATCTGGTCTCGGTACGTTTTGTCCGTTCGGATTAAAGCTGTTTAAGCGTCCTGTTTCTGTGAATGGACTGTACCCTGCATGGATCCGTCCACTCATAAAGTTCAAGTACTTTTCACGCCCTACGATGTGCGAAGAAAGTAATGTCGTGTATTTTTGGATTTTCTTCAGCTGATCGATAACCTCTAACGCTTGTTCCTTATAAGGATGTGGTTCGCGTTTTGCGATACGAATTGCTCCACGCTCTAACTTATCTAAGGTAGGGTCCTTGTCAGGATTGATATTTCCCCAATTTTCAGGTAATGGAATGCTGAGGTACTTTTCCTCATCGATATCGTTTAGCTTATTCTCAAGCATAAATGCCATATCGATAAGTGCCTCTTGATCAAGACTCGCACCTGTTTTTCCGTACTTAGCCACCGGTATTTTTAAGTAATCAAACATTAAGCTTTTCACTTCGTTCGTTTTACCTGATTTACCGGTATTTATATCAACATTGAACGTTTCTTTCGCGATTTGTTTAATACGTTCAGCAGCTTGTTCCTGCATAATTTCAGCCTCTTGTTTCTTTTGCGTTGCAAGGTTTGGATCCCAATTCATTCCCCAATACTCCATAAGACCGATAACACGTGTGAACGGCATTTCAATCTTGTGGAGCCATTCCTCATATTGCGGAATTTGCGAAGCGATTTGAGACCAATATTCATAATGCTGCAGTGCGTAATCCGCATCTTCAGCTGAGTAAAGTAGTCCTTCACCTTTACTCGCATCAATTTCATCAAAGAAATTCACCTTGTATTTCTTTAAAAGAGCTGAAAAGTCGTTCATTGTTACACCAAAAATCTCTTTCGTAGCAGGCTTTAATCCCCATCCGCTTGTAGGCTTTTTCGGATTGTTAATCTTTTGCGGTGCTACAATTTGTAAACACCGTACCCACATAATCAATGGATCTGCTACTTTTCCTAAAATGTATTTACCGTACTTCGCTGCGTATTTCGTTTCAAAAGATAAGTTAACCGCAATCTTTAGTACATTTTCATTTTTGAATAAGTACTCATCGAGTAAATCTAGCACAACTTTTCTAGCTTCACCTCTTTCCATACTTGGCTCAAATACTTGGCCAACTTTATGTGAGATTGGAACAACTCTTGACTCGTGTGCTGCCGCTGACAGCGATACCGTACAAATTTCACCTTTCCACGGATCCAATGGTGTCTTTAAATACGCTTTTTCTAAGCTCTCACTTCGGCTTTCCGCTTCTTTATCATCGATAATCCCTGTAGTACGTGCTTCTTCTATATCTTCAAACGCCTTTTTATAATGCACTCTAATTTCTTTACTTGCTGCAGTCTCCCAGTCGAATCCTACTTTACCTGTTTGTATACAACGTTCTAAGTATTTCTTTAACTCTGAGACTGTAAGAATCGCTTTATAATCTTTCACTTGCTGCGGTTCCACTTTTGGCCAAACAATATTGAATTGTCCCGGCTTTTTCTTTTTTTCCATCTCTACCGCTAACTTTGATTCTTTTACCGGTACCTGTTTTTTACTACTTGCTAATGTTTTAGGTCTTCCAAATAAACTTCCGAGTTTCATATTTTCACTTCCAGTCATATTTGTAGTGCTTGTCCATATAATTAGTAGTACTCATCTTGTATATGGTCAAAGAGTCCTTTCTTCATGCAATACGCAATGTATGCATTAAAGCGTGGCGTTTTTCGATAGCCACCACTTGTTAAAAGGATCATCCTCATTTTCGCTAATTGATTTACGATTGCTTTCGCTTCTTCTTTATCGATAGACAGCATTGCCTCAACATCACCAAGTCGTAAATACTTCTGCTGAGCGAACAGTTTGATAAACTCGTAGAATTTCATTTCGCCTGTTAACGTATCGATTTTCTTAAGATCTGCCGTAAACTTCTGGTATCTTTCTTCTGTCATTTCTTCCTCTTTTATTGCTAAACGAGCATAGTAATTTAAGCCGCAACCTGGAGCATTGTATAAAGCTTTTAAATACTCCCCTATAAACTCAACGTGTCCCGGCCAAACTTGAATTCTTTCACCTGATTCATCAACTGAATGTGTAAGTGCTGCAAGCGCTACTGCTAAACGAGCTACTTTATTCCGCTGATCTGAAGGAGAAACAAGTGGTATGTCATTCGCATTTCCATATACTTTCGCAAGGTCTGTCGCAACTTCCAGTACTTTATCAATCGTACCGTCTGTAAATAGCACGTCCTCTGGCTTACGTGACCAAGCATATAAGATGTTATTTTTCAAAGTATCCTTCTGTATAATCGATGGATACGTAGCAAGCGTTTGGTTGTACAACTCAGGATCCACATCACTCGCTCTCATAAAAACTGCAAAGTCAAAACGACGTATATCCTCGTTATTGAAAATATCTTTTAAACTTTCTGCGCCTTGAGAGTAATCAGCAAGTCGTTTCCCTTTCGGTACGTTCCCTGACATGATGGCACGTACTCTACAAGGTGTTTCAGCTGTTACAGCTCGTTTTACTTCCAGCTTCCCGTCAGAACGAGCAAGCGTCATTTCACCATAATCATCTTTCGTAATACCTGTATCTTCATCGATCCAAATCATTTCTTTATCAGCTAACGGCCACGCACCCCAAACGATGTACCATGCACCTTGAGCACCTGACTGTTCCATCTTGTACGTTAGACCTGTACGAGACGTACTTTCTGCATTCACTCGTGTTCCAAGTCCTGCATATTTCATTACTTTTTCAATGAGGGCGGACTTACCAGTACCTGTATCACCTACTATTTTTAATTCCACCCAACCACGTAACGGATTTAAATCCCACGGTACCTTAAAGCGAAGGACACTATGAAGTGTTAACAATACTGCAAGTAGCGTTTCATCGCGTTCTACGATGTGTGTTACGTTGTACGTTAAATCGTTACAAATAGCTTCTAACTTTTGTTCAATCGATTCTGCTGTATAATCTGCCGGCTGAAATGTTGCTAAATCTTCTTTCACTTGTTCATTTAGCTCAAAACTTTCAACCACATCCTGAAGCGGTACCGCACTCTTTACAAGTAGTGTTGACTCCTGATTCTTTGGATGTGGGTATACATAACCTGTTAATTCGTAGTACTTATTCTCACTTACGTTTAGTCCATTTACGGCGTACACTTTTCGTAGTACATAATTCCCTTTATGCTGCTCTTGCTTTTCGTCATCTTCTTCAGCCATCGGGATTACAAGCAATTCTTCAACGTTCATGTTTTCTAAAATATCGGTATTGTATTTCGGACAATTTGGTATGCCTGATATTTCTCGTAAAATACCTTTTATATTATCGTCACCTACACCTGTCATTTGGATAACTTCCCGATCACTTACGCCCAGGTCTTTGTATCCTGTATGCGTATGGATGTCGTATAGAGGGCAATGTACTTTTTTACAACTTTCCCTGCCCCAGCAATGGTACTCAATGTTTTTTGGAATGATGTAAGGCGTATGCTTTTTCCCTGCAACCATGACACGTGTTTTTACAAGCTTTCCAGTAAGATCCGCATTGCCTGTCTCTGCTAGATGAAGTAACTTTGCAGTTTCTTCTTCCTCAGCGTTCTTCTTAATGCAGTGACACATATCACCGGCACATGCTACTCGTTCATAATCTTTGCTGCCTGGCTTCTTTTCACCATGTAGTGAACGAATAAACGCACAACCAAATTTGTATGTATTATCACCGCTGTATACTGCGTCAACAACACTTCTCGTATTTGCTACACGTTGTTGCTTACCATACTCATTATCCTCAGAAGTGAACTTAAGTACCCACTCCTCTAGTTCTTTCAACGTTTCTTCTCTCGTGTAGCCAGCGTCTTTGAAGTAACATGCAAGCTGTACTGTTGCTTGGTTTCGGTCACCGTCTTTTTTCCAGCCACCATTTAAAATATCGACGACACATGCCGGTGGTTTGTCTTTCTTAAATTGGAATTCTTCTTTCGTATACTTACGAGCACTCGTTGCCGCTGCTTGTTCGTATTCTTCTGTCTTATTTATTAGTAAATACCCCGTACGAGGTCTGTATTTCATTGCCTTTTTACGTTCTTCTGCCGTATAAGGTAGATCGTCAGCGTGTCTTGGCGATTTCGCTAAATCTTTAATTTCTTCCAACTTTAATTTGTTTAATTCATTTACACTAATTTCTGTTTTAAATAGGTTCGTTTTTTGATGCATACTGTTCGGTAAACGAATCATCCGCTTTTCTGTATACACCACAAGGTCTAGTGACGTGAGTCCTAGTCTATGTACTAAGTACCCAGCCATATGTTTGAAGATTTTATGAAGGTCGTTTCTCGGTTCAATACCGAGCGCATCGGAGCTTATTAAGATGTGGAATCCTTTTGATCCAGAAAAGTAAATCCACATGTCCGATTCACGAATGTCCATCTCTTTCGTAAAAAATTCCACCAGCTTTATTGCATCTTTTTGGCTGACTGATGGGTCTTCCGCATGGTCAAGGTCAAAATATAGGGGAGCAATAAATGCCTCCCCCTTTACTTTTGTGTCGTTCGCAAATCGTTGAACTGTAGCAAAGCAATTGAAATTGAATGCCTCTCCCGTTTGGAATTGCTTCACTTCAGAGGAAGGGATTCGTTTCCACGGAATGCTTCTACCGTTCTGATTGCTGTACCATGCGTCTACATATTGATATTCACTTGTTTTATCTTTCTTTTTTGCCATTTGTAGACGCCCTCCTTAATTATTCTGAAGCTTTTTCTGCTTGTTCTGTTTCTTCTACGTTAATTCCGTAATCTTCTGGTTTAAATACACCAACAGGTTGGAAGTCGATACCGATCCATTGGTTACTAGCATTTGTACGACTCTTTCTTTCAGCTGTTACAAGACGTGTAACAATTCTGTTTACCCCAAGTTTTGACGGGATTTCTAAAGCTTTATATTTCCCTGTATACACATTCATCGCAAAACGACCGAAAATAATTGTGTCTGTTGGGCTAAAGCTCATTAAGTAGATACGAGGGAAGTCGTCCGGGCTTAATGTTGATACTGGTACCACTGATGCCATATAACGAAGCTGAATAGCGTCTAACTCGTATCTTTCTTGTGCTTGTGGGTTCTCAGCTAGCCACTGATTTAACACTATCTCTGCTTCTTCTTTTGTTCTCTCAGCTACAATTAATTGTCCAGCCTCCGGTGATTCTTCTAATCCCCATACAGACCAACGTTGCTCACCGTATCCGATTACTACATCAATATTGTCACCATACGATACGTTCTCATCGTCTTTCTCAACAAAATTACCTTTCTTAGTAACTGTTAACCACTCGCCCATACGGACGAAATCCATATCGAGACCGTTATTCGCTTCAACAAACCCCTGCTTTGTTTCTTCTAAAATTGCTGTAATATAATTGCTTCCATCATTTCTTTTCGCCACCGCGTTATTTTGTACCACTACTTCATTTTGATTTGTCTCTTGTGTCATTATTTTTTCCTCCTGCGCCCTTGTAGGCCATGTTTTTTCCAAGCTTTTCGTTTTGCTTGGCTTTTCTTTTTTCGATAGGTTACTTGTCTTCTACGCTTCGCGCGTTTCGTTTCAAGTCGTTGAACCTCTTCTAAAAATGGCTGTGCTTCCCTTGCTGTCGCTATTAACCCCTCACCAATACCTTGAACTACAGTCTTCATAGCATTCCAAACTTTACTAGCCGTATCTACAATTACCTGAAATGCTTTCTCTGCCCGTTCTTTATCTACCGGATCCACTTACTTCACCTCTTTCGCTGAAGCAATCAATTCTGTGATTTCATAAAGCGCACCCACATATTCGTACTTTTCCATCGTTATCACCCCTTTCACCAAGGCATATCATTTAAGAAATCAGCCACTGTATCGCGTTCTGTTTTCGGCTTTCTTGGTACTGTTAACCCGATTCTGCTGTATACTTTCCTACGGCTGTGGTACTGGTCCTTAAATACTCCAACATTGTAGTCAACGTAATCGAACCAGTATGCTTCTTTATCCGGATTGTTTCGATCAGGACGCATAATACGTCCAATTTCTTGCTCTACCGATGAGCCGCTATTGCTCTCCCGTGAATCACCACGTTTCGGCATTACCATGTGACCAACTGCTAAATGCTGCATGTCCAGTCCTTCACGAGCTAACTGAGTAGCAAATAAAATGTCTACTTCTTTTCGGTCGCACGCTTCTAAAATGTCTTTACGTTTTTGCTTTGTTACTTGCCAATCACGGATTTCCTTTTCTGAATACTGTGCAACCTTTACCTGCCAACCGTACTTACCTTGCTTTTTATCTACCGCATGACCACTATCGATAAGCTGCTGTGCATGTTTTTCATTTTTTGCTTTTCTCCAGGTGTAGCGACTAATACCTCCGTGTACTACAGCGGTATTAATCTGTTTCCCGTAATACGTATCTCCGTAACGTTCTTTCAATAATTTTTGTACGAGTTGTTGTAAGACAAAACAGTACCGGACAGATTCCGTAATAACTATCGCAGGTCCTAATGGATAATGTTCTACGATACTTTCAGCAACTAATTTGGCACGCTTCTTATCTGAAATAAGGTGACGAATTAGGTCTGTATAATCGAGATCTTCTCCACCAGCATCTACACTATCAATCTCGTTACGGTTACTTGCCGTCTCGTAATTGAACTCGGTATATACGAATTTCACTGCCGGTTTTATCAGTCTCCCAGCTTCATACATTCCGTTTCTGCTAATCTCGTACACTTTCGGACCTACACCGTTGTACATATAGATTTCCAATCCATCTTTTCGAGAAGGTGTTGCAGTTAGTCCAATCATATTTTCAGCTGTTAACTTCCCAGCCGTTTCAATGAATTGTATTGCCGGAAAATGATGGGCTTCATCCACTACTACCGTCCCAATAAAATCGTTTAGTGCATCAATTAAACGTGGATTTCGCTGCAAAGTTTGCACTGTAGCAACAATTAGTTTACCGTCTCCCCAATCATGTACACCGTCACCGAAAAAGCCGATACGACCGATACCAGACATTGTAGCCTTAGCTCGCTTTGCGGATTGATACATTAAGTCTTTTGTATGCGTAAGCCATAATGCTGCTTTACCCTTTTCGTAAATGTAGCGCATGCCCATTACGGTTTTACCTGAACCAGCCGGTGCTACACCTATTCCGTTTTCTTGCATAAGTGCTTCAACCATCGGTGTCTGGTCCTCTTTTAATACAAACCCGTCATCCCATTCCCCGAAACTAACATCTCGGCCATATGAAATCTGTGAGGTAATAACTTTACTTGGGTCGTAACCTAAGTTTTTCAGTACCTCTTCTAGCTTTGACAAGAAACCTCGAGGCGTAACAATATCGCCTCTGTCATGTACAAACAATTCAAGTTTTGCTTGTACGCCCCATGTAGGTCTACGTTGTTTTTTTGCTTTCAAATACGCTGGATTATCAAATGTTAGCGCCTTAGTAATTGCTGCCTTAAGAGGTGTACTAGCACCTCTTATTCGGATGTTGTGTTTTACAAAGATTTGTAGCAAGTGAGCACCTCCGATAGATCGTAAGAAGGTTCATGGTATGTAAGTCTTGGAAGTGGTAAACAGGGAACCGTCTGACTTTGAAATTCTTCAAGTTTTATATGGTTCACGTTTCTTTTTTTCATATGAATAAGAGCTGTAATAAGTCTGAACGCATAAGCCTCATCAAGCCCTTTGCTATCATTTAGAAAACTGATAAACACTAAACCTAAATTTCTATCAATAATTTGATCAAAATCTCGTAGCCCGAGAATCTGATTCGGTCTCATATAATCTAGTGAAAATCTACGACTCTCTGTACGTTTCATTTCAGCTAATATATTTACTTCAGGTGTTATTACAATCTCGTCACCTGGACGAGTTGCACCTGCACCATCTGCAATTCTCATACGCCATACATTCGGAATTTCTCTCCAGCTTCTTCTGATTTCCGCTTGGAAATCATCCCCACGTTGCTGACGTTCACGCTGTTTATTTCTCATTGCTGTTTGTTTTGGATCCATAGCAACCTCCTATGCCAAAAACTTCAGTAGATTCGCTTGTACATAAGCTTTTGCTTTTACAAGATCCGCTGATTCTTTAGCTGTTTCCCAAGCGTCTTTTGCTGCAGATAGACCAATATCTATCGCATTTAATTCCGCCTCAACCGTAGACAGTTCTTCTCTTTCACTCTTTGAATATTGACGGCGATAAGCATCACGCATTTTATCATTTCCTAAAATAACTTTCTGATTATCAATAATTACATATTGGCTTTTACCTTCATGCTGTATTGCCATAAAAGCTTCAGCTTCTTTTAACTTGACCTGTGTATCAAGTTTAGTTTTTTGTTTTAGTAACTTAATTTTTTCACCATAAGCTTCTTCACGTGCCTTACCTTTTTCAAGAACATCCTGTACTGCAGCATCAATTTGTTGTAAGGATGCTTGTAATTCAAGTGGATTTAAAACTCGAACATAGTCAGTCGGTACTTTCTTACCTAAAATTTTTGTTGCCGCTGCAAGTAGCTTTTCTTTCCCATGCTCCTCTTGTAAACTACGAATTTGATTATTTAATTCAGTCATTTTCTGGTCCCACCTCACATTGAATTTTTGGTAGTTCTACTACTAACTTTTTAAGCGTCACGTGCTCTTTAACAATTGAGTCAATTGTTATGTTCATCGTTTCTACTCGATCATGTTCCTCTTTGTTGTAACCAGCTACGCTTATCATCAGCGGTGAAAACTCTACTACCACAGCATTCCAATCATGTTTATTATTGCTATAGTTAGGGCGTCCAAATGGGTTACCACTTGTGACCTGTACCGCCGTACCTTCGCCTAGTTCGTTCTCATCAAACTGCGGTTTGTTTACAATCATGCTCGTAATCCCTCCTTTGCTTCCGCTATTTTCGTTAACGCTATTTCTACTACATCAGGATTAATACAATCTGTCTTGGCAATGCTTTCAACAATCGTATTAATATCAACTAGCACATCTTCTCCCGTTTCTGTTTGAATTAATGAAGCAAACTCCTCCATTGCGTAGGCACGCTTCTTCTCCGCTTCAATCCGGCTACGATCCAGTACTTCTTCACCAGGTTTTGCACTTTGAAGTGGGATCCGTTCTAAGTCAAAAACTCCTGGTGATTTTACATCAATAAGAAGTACTTGTATCGGTCTATTAATCTCAGCTTCCGAAGCCGATAAACGTGTGATACTACCGATATTCGCAAACACTTTTCCATCCGAACGATTATAAATACCGAAACCTGTATGGTCATGTCCACACAAAACCAAATCCGCATCTGTTTTTACATCTTGTACTTTTGTGTACCGATCAAAAGGTGGATCATGATCAAGTAACATACCGTGAGCTACATGTATTTTAGTTGACTCATAATCTTCAGTAACTTCTGGTGAATAACCATAACCAGCTTTATCAATTTGATCACTGTACGGTGTAAATGTTAACTGGACGTGATTACCGTCTTGGTGAAACATATGAGCTTGCCCAGGATCATTAATGACTGTAAGATGCGGGACGATTAACTCCAGTACTCTAAGGCTTGTTCGTTCATACGTTGCAAGATTGTAGCCGTAAATATCGTGATTACCAGCTGTTGTATAAATTGGAACTGGACTCTCTTTCAATACCTTTGCGAATTCTAGTAACACGCTTGTCGTAACCTCAGGCCTATCAAACGTATCTCCAGGTTGTATAATTGCTGTCACACCTTTGTATTTAGCTAGTGCGAAAATCTCACGGAACTTCGCAATTAAAGCCTCTTTGTAGTTATCCTTACGATTACGAGGGTTTGTACCTCGTATATGTGGATCACCGAAATATAGAAACTTCATACTCTCACCTCTGCTTTTTCGTGCTTCGCGTAACGTTGTATCTAAAGTAATTCCACCTTCAACAATGTGGTGCATCAGTGAAGGTTACTTGATTCTTTTTTCTTGATAACTTGTTTTGTGATTTCACCTGTCTCAGCATCTAACGTCAAATCATCTTTACCGTTAACACCCAATTCAGAATGAATGTCAGCCCATACTGCATCGTGCCATTCCTCTAATCCTTTTGTTGCATTTTCTAATTTCTTTTTATATTTTTCTTTAATTGGTTCAAGTTCAGCCTTTAATTCCTTAGCTACAACTTCCTTAGTAGCTTCCGTTTCTTTACGAATTCTACGTAACTCGCGTACTTGTTCTTCAGTTGCTTTACCTACAACTTCCTCTGTCACTTCTACACCTGCTACCGTTGCAGCTAATTCTTTTACTAAGCACTTAATACACATATCCAAATCTCCCTTTCTATAAAGCAGTTACTATGCTTTTTCCTTGTTTTTGAGTCACACCAAGTGCTACGTCACCTATCTCAGCTAAATGAGTACTGTGCGTAATTAAAATGATTTGACGTTTAAATTTCGTACTATACTCCTTCAAGAAATACGCCACATTTGGTGCGTATTCTTGACTCACGTGCTTTCCAACCTCATCTAAGAATAACGGTCCTCTTACACCACTAATCTCCCCTACGGCCAATCTGAGCGCTAAACTAACTACGTCCGCTACACCACCGCCGCGATCATAATCAGGCGGCTTTAATTGCGTTCTTACATCTTCAGACTGTAACCAGTACTCTGCTACTGGTTGATTACCTTTTACGGCAATTTCAATTTCGAATCTGTAGTCTTTATCGAAAACAACTGTAAGAGCTGACGTAACAATTTCTTCTATACGACGTTTTGCTTGCTGCCTTGCATAATCACTTGTCTTTTGAAGAAGAATCTGTACTAAATCAAACTCCCCAAGTTGCTCCTCAGCTTTTGCTTTTCTTGCTTCTGCGCTTTTTTGTTGCTTAACTAACAAATCTCGTTGACCAATTTTCATTTTCAATTTATCGCTTACCTGACGAATATCCGCTCTCGCTTTTAGAAGCTCGTACATAAAAGCAGCCTCCTTATACCTGTGGGATGAGTCGTTCTACATGCTCCAGGTTTTCTTTAACTGATGTATCAAGCTTATTGATTTCTTCCTGGATCGTTTCAGGCGATACCCCGTACTGCGCCATTTGTTCAGCGATTTCCGTTAATTGCTTTTCAGCTGAAGACTTTTCCGCCTCTGCTTGGATTTTTGCTGTTTCTGCTTTCTTTAAATTTGCTTTTGCAATTTCAATACGTTGTTTTAATTCCATTACTCATTTCCCCCTTCAAGTTGTTTTGATAGTAAATTTTGTAGCTCTGATTCAAGGAACTTTTCTTTATCTTTTAAGTGCCCAATTATGACATAGCGAATAACTGTATCCAGTTCTTTACGATTTACCATATTTAATTTGTGAATACTGTGATAAACATGATGCCTACGAAGATCTATTTCAAATTGACCTTCCCCACTTTCTAGCGCAGCTAACGTTGACCGCACTTCAGAAAGTGCTGTATTTAAACGTCCAACGGTATTAACGTACTCATCAATTTCTTTTGTATTTACCAACACTAATCACTCCTCAATGAGAATGTTCAAAAGACATCGGCGATTCACATAGCGGACAAACTCCACCAGCCTCGTTCCATGTCTCTTCCAATTCCTTTGTGTAATTTTCAATGTGCTTTTCATATAGTTCCAACGTGCTTGTACTATGACGTACTCTTTGATGCCAGATCATATAGTTTCGTAACAACTCTTTTAATTCAGCTAAATGAGTAACATTGTTCTCAGCATTTGCAATCTGTATTACCACTTCTCTCGGAACATTTAAATGTTCCGCACGACTTTTCCAGCTCATATAATAATTTTGTATATTCTGGTATTTTTGTAAGAGCACACTCATTTGACTTAGTTGTGTAATACTTGTTTCGCATTCTTGTAGTTGATCTGACGCATTACCAGGTACAGATAATCTTTCTACATCCTTACTAGTTTTTTCGTAGCGTTGTTTAACCACGCTATGTTGTACATAGAGTTTCTTTAACTCATCCATTTTCTTTACTTCCTCTTCAATCACAGCTACATTAATGTTTTCAATTACAGTTAACCTCTCGACCTGTAATTGAGCTTCTTGTAATACTTGACTATACTTCTTATAGTTTTGTGATAAGATAGAAAGCAAAGAATATATTTCTTCAGATTTAGTAGAATCTTGTAACAAGTTACTTACTTCTACCAATCCATCAAATTGTTTTAATGTTTCAGTCAATGTCTTCTTGGCGGTGGACAGTGACTCGTATCTTTTTTGTAAGTCCAGTAGTGTTTGCAGACGCTGCTGGTCTTTTTCTGTTTCTTCAAGTATTTGAATAAGAACCGGCACTTTTGAAAGTCTCTCATCCTCAACAAACGCTACATGGAATTTTTCAAATGCTATCTGTTGTTGAGTTTGTAGTTGCTGCAGTACATCTTTCTTTTTATGCAATTCCTCCACGTGCTCCATCAGACTTTCAGCTGTTTTTAACTGCTGTACTTTATCATCCACATCCAAGTACTCGAGTAAGTTACCTGCTAATCTCTCAATTTCTTTTTCAGCTAGTAACCTCTCTTGTCTTGCTGCGTATGTATCTTTTGAAACACTTTTTACCGCGAGATCGACAGCTTCAGTTCCTGCTAACTTACCTAGAACTTTCGCACCCGATGATGGTGTTTCACTTATTAAGAACGGCGCTTCAAGCTGGAATGCAAAGTTTAAAGCAGTAACAAAATCCCCAAATGTTTGCTTTGTGATACCGAGTAATTGTTTTACTTCTTCCGGTACCTCTGACTTCTCAAATACACTTCCTGCATCGCCTGAATCCGTTTGGATTCTGTACGATGTTTTTCCTTTTCTACGGTGCTTTGAAATAATAATGCCGTTATCCATGTGAATCGCTACAGTAGCCTGTCCCACTGATTCGTTTACGAAAGCCTCACCTTGAGGTTCGTTAAATGCTACCCAGCGAACTGCTCGTATAATGGATGTTTTACCACTATCTGATGGTCCAGTAATTACATTCAGTCCGTTTCCTAAATTAAAATGGCTATTTGTATGTGACTGGAAACCTTCTACGAAAATCTCGTTAATGTTGGCCAACACGTTCACTCCTTTCCGTTAGCTTTAACATGGTGTTTACCGCTTGTTCTTCTGAGCCATTCTTGAAGTAATTTTTACTTTCGCAACATACAGCTTTTACGTCTTTTGCTTTTACTAATCGAGTCGCATAAGTCACGTACCGTTGCATGTGTATCACCTCCTTTCAATTTTTTAACTTGCCTTTACTTCTGTTTTTTTCTTTCTTGTGACCGTTACTTTAACACCTAAATATTTTTCGTATACTTCTTGAAATAGAACTTCCTTTTTCTCTGTACCGTAGTACTCGTTACCAAGACGTAAGTTTAACTTTTTCACCACACTGCTCAGCCCCCTACAGTTTTATCTACGTATTGAGGATAGTGTTCTAAAAATTTTTCTTTGGAAGGAAACCCCATCTCAAATGATTGTCTAACCTCTTTTTTACTGGCGTTTTGCAAGTAAGTGGGTAAATAAAAATGTTCCATAGGGAACCCAAGTACAATTGCGATTTGCAAGGCTAATTTTCCTCCCGGATCGCGTCTACCAGTCTCTAAATCTGCAATATGTCCAGGAGTCACACCAACCTTATCTGCTAGAGCCACCTGTGACATACGTTTTTTACCACGTAAATCTGCTAGCCAAGTCCTTTTCACATGTCCACCTCCAGACAACTTTTGATGTTTTTTATTATACTGGCGTTTTGCAAGTGAGTAAAGTGGTATTTCAACTTTTTTATAAACCTCCATCCTCTTCTACTTGCAATATGCACGTATTTACCATTGTGTAATTGTGCAATAAAGTGGTATCTTATAAGTATCAAAACACATAAAACAAAAAACGTTTTATATATTTTTATAAAATTTATAAAAATAAAACTAAGAATAAATAAAAAACAAGAATTTAACGGGGGTAAAAAGTATGGATATAGGAACTCAATTAAAATTCTTACGAAATAGACGCGGTTGGACAATGCAAGAAGTAGCAGATCGTATTGGTAAAAATGATTCTACGTATAGTGGATATGAGACAAATAAAAGAAAACCAAACGCTCAGGTTCTTGTACAGTTAGCAGACATATTTGATACTACTACAGACTTCATCTTAGGAAGAACAGAAAATCCAAACGGTCTTAACTTTAATGTAAAAGACTTTTTAGATCAAGGCAGACTTCATTCTGATGGGGTAGAAATTACGGATGAGCAAGCTGAAATCGCTAATGTTCTATTAAGACAACTCCTACAAAGAAAGCAGCAATAAGTAAAAAAGGATTAGCCAGATGCTATTCCTTTTTTTGTTGTAATATAGTTGTAATTTGATTGTACTGCTCTTGTGTAATCTGTCCTTGGTTATAAAGTTCTCCCATCAGATAATTCATATCACAACTTACATTTTCAGCACCGAATAATTCCCCGATTAAACGTTTTGTTTCTTGTTTTGCAGTCTCTTTTTTCACCTTATTTCCTCCCCTTCATCCAATTAATTATTCAAAAATGTTAAAATAAAGAAAATGAATAACCCCTATAACGTACGAAATGCCACTGCACTCGAAAGTGTAGTGGCATTTCTCTTTTAACAGTTAGCCGATTGTCCCCGGATCCATCCTCATTTGTACAGGTTCTTTAACTTTTGCTTTGCTAAGTTCACTTGATACCGGTGATAACGTCAGCGCAAGAGCACAAACAATAACTAAACCAGCTAGAAATTTTTTCATTTTAACTATCCCCTTATTTTAAAATATCAAAAATTTTTATGTAAAATAAATTACCTTCTTTCAAAAATCGATGATACGCTTTCTGACGCAGCTCAGGGTTTTCTATAGCAACAGCTAAGTATAAATCCTGAAAAGCTGTACGATTCTCAATTTTGTACAACATTTTAGCTGCTTCCTCATACTCATTTAAAGAAATTTTCAGCAGCGCTTGCTCAGCTTTATCATGGATATATTCCAATTTTACAGGAAAATTATGAATTATACAACAAAACGAAAATGTATTTTCAACTAATTTCCGCTTCAATAGCGACTTACTGTTTGTTATTTTATCTAATTCCAGTAGTGACTTTTCAAAATATTGAACGGATTTCTCCGCATCTTCGAAAACGTAGCTTTCCCCCAACACACTATATGCTGTAGCTTTTAACAAACGTGGGGCTTCTTGTACCCCCAATACCTCAAACAGCAAACATCTTGCAGTTTCTACTTCATCCTGCATTAAATACGCGTATGCACATATTGCTTTTAATTCGGCATCAATTAACGTTTTTTCTAATCCTTGTGGCATTTCACATATTTTATCTTTAATCACATCATGCATCGTAGTAAATACGTTGTAAGCCCCCATGTCAAAATACCCATAGACACTTAATAAGTTTACTAAAACATTTACATTAACCTTATTTAAATTCACTTTTGCTCGAAGATTGTCTAGGCTCTTAAAAAATTCTTTTGAGCGTAGACTTCCAGATTGACGTTCCAAACCAACTTTTAAAATATCTTTATAGTTCTTTGTTACCGTATGTTTACACTTTCTTTCGAGCAATTCTTTTAATATATCTGTATAGCCCGCTAAATACACGTAGTACATGGCTGTCCTAATGTCCGATTCTTTTTTCGTAGATTCCAAAAACTCTTGAACTGTTTTTATTTTTTCATTCTCGTTTTCCGTACTCACCAAAATTTTCATCAGTTTCGAAAAATTCATAGGCACCTGACCATTCATTGTTTTCCACAAATTTGATTGTGATAAACTTGTGATTTTAGAGAGTTTAGTAGGCGTTATATCTTTTTCTACCACAATGTTACTTAAGTTTGTACAATTCTGCACGACGGGTCCCTCCCTTGAACTTAAGACACCCCTTCTGTTTTTCTCAATAGGAAAACGTACCACCATGCTAACATGGGCTAAGAAGTATGATATACTTGAAGTTGACTCATGGAAAGTTTTCCCTACGTACACTAGGGTAAAACGTTAAAGTAGTGCGGCGGCACTACTTTAACGCCGTGGGTCTTTTTGCTCTTTTATTTTATTATTTTTATCTTATCATAAAATTTAGAACATTCGTTTCACTCTTTTCTCAAACCATATTGAGAAAGTTTTTTCTAAATCTTTCAGAATTCCCACAAGAATATTTTACCAACAACAGAACTAATGTTCTAGTTTTTTTCTGTTTTTTGGTATAAATAATGTCACTAATCATTTTAAATACAAACTATCTGTCAACTATAGTTAAAAAACATGCCTTTATTTATACTAAAGGCATGAACACTTTTGGAGAAAATTTAAAAAAATTTAGAAACAGTCACACGCTAACACAAGCAGAGCTTGGTGATAAGATCCAATTAAGTCGGAGTCAGATTAGTAACTTAGAAAACCACTTTAATGAACCCGACTTAGATTCGTTAGATCGAATCGCATCCTTCTTCAATGTATCTATTGATGCGCTTTTGGGACGAAACATCCCAGAATCTGAAGAACGATTAAAAATCATTCTCGAGGAGATTCAAACGGTTTTCGCAGGCCTGAATGAATCTCAACGAGAACAATTCTGTAAACAACTCCTTTTCTACACACAATTTCTAAATGAGAAAAAAGAGTTGTTATGAATCGATTGTAGTAGAAAACTTTTCCATATTCAACGGTAAAGTTTCCCATTACAACATTGGAAAACGAGGAGGCACATGTCTTCTCGTTTTTATTTTTATCCCCTAATTATACATGGCATTGGCATTGTAAAAGATAAATAGTTCGCCCACTCAGACATATTCGCTTTTCCTAAAACAAATGCCCCTTCTTCTTTCAACCGCTTCACAATTGTTGCGTCTTGATCTGCAATCCAATCTTTTAATACATAAGTTCCTGCACTAGTCGGCATCACTTTTTCCGTCTGTACATTATCTTTTACAACGACAGGAATACCATATAAATTCGACTTTTTGTTTCTACCTCGCTCTTGATCTAACTTCCTTGCTTCTTCCATCGCATTAGGATTTATCTCTGTAACAGAATTTAATGTTGTTCCATTTTGATCATGTTCTTGTATTCTAAAAAGATAAATACTCGTTAATTCTTCATATGACAACTTTCCATCATCAATCATTTTTTGAAGCTCATCTACAGTCGCATTTACGATTTCTTTTTCTTTTATCTTTACATTTTCTATATTGATTCCTTTAAGCTGATTATGTATCGGTTGTAGCACTCTTTCTTTATCATATACAATGCGCTCAGGTCCCTTTGGAAAATAATTTTTATACACGTAATATCCGCCAGCACATGCTAATAAGACAATACCTCCAGCGATAGACAGCGTTACCTTTACCCATTTCTTCATGTTGCTTCCTCCACTCTATAAGATGCTTAGCTATACAAAAAAGAGAGTTACCTTTTACTTAACTCTCTCCAATCAAAATGCTAAATGAAAAAATGAAAGATTTCAATCTAATTACTTCTTTTTTTGCATTTGCTTTGCTAACATTTCTTTCACTTGATTATACGTTAACCCTGAATTTTTATTTAAACGCTTTACTTCCTCAACATCAGTACCTACCACTGTATATTTTTTCTCATCATTCATTTTTCTAATTCCCTTCTCACCGTATTATTTCTTATATTTCTTCCCTAAATCCGCCTAAATTAACACCACTACAAAAAAGGAAGCTGTTTTTAAGCACAGCTTCCTTCTCGTTACATATTGTATTTCTTAATAAAATTTCACTACATCTTCAGTAGGCAAGAACGTTCTTTCTGCTGGTTGTTCATTTGGCTCACCAAATGGCATTTGTCCTACTAAACTCCACTCTGCCGGAATGTTCCAAGTTTCTTTCACTTCAGCATCTACGATTGGATTGTAATGTTGTAATGATGCACCAATTCCTTCAGCCGATAATAACATCCATACAGTATGTTGTAACATTGCATTTCCTTGATGAGACCAGAATGGGAACTGATCTTTATATAATGGTGCATTTTCTTGCATTTTTTCTACTGTTGCTTGATTTTCAAAGAATAACACAGTCCCAACACCTGTATGGAAACCTTTTAATCTTTCTACAGTCGCTTCAAAGTTTTCTGCTGGTACGCGAGCTCTTAGTGTTTCTTTAACAATATCCCAAAACTTTTCATGCTCTCCATCCATTAATACAACCATACGACCACTTTGCATATTGAAAGATGTTGGTGCGTGTAAAGCTGTTTTTAAAACTTCTTCAATTCTTTCTTTCGTAATTGCATCGTTTTTTGTTACTTTACGAATAGAACGACGGTTCACAATTGCTTCTTTTAAGTTTGTTGTAGTTGCTGACATTTTAATTCCTCCAAATATTTGTTTTATAATTTATTTTGTTATTTCATAACAAGCGAATTAACAATATCCATCTGTATTACATTGCATACCTTCAAATGAATTTGTTTTATCCTTTTCAATTTCTTTATCAATGACTCTTTGTAGCGTTTCTTTACTAGCTAGCCCTTGAATGACTTCATCTCCAATCATGACAGTTGGAACAGCCATAATATTCGCTTCATCATATGCGTGCTGAATTGCTTCTTGATGCTTTTCTTTATATTTACGAGTTACTAACGCATCTTTAAATTCAGCTTCAGGAAGACCTACTTCTACCGCTAATTTTGTTAAAACATCAATATCTTCAATGTTTTGCTCTTCTTGGAAAAATGCTGTGAATACGCGGTGATGATACTCATTTCCTAGTCCACGTTCTTTCGCAAATTGACACCCTTCGAAAGCTAAATGTGTATATGGATGCGGAGAAACACGTGGCAAACGCATATCGATTCCTAACTTCTTCGCAGTTGGAAGAATAAAAGCATCCCATGAGCCTAATTTTTCTGGCTCATTCCATGGATCAATTTTTGCATATGGACTTGGACGTAATTCAAATGGCATCCATTCAATTTCTACATCTTTCTCTTTCGCTACTTCATCTAATGGACCTTTTGCTAAAAAACAAAATGGACATATAAAATCTGAGTATACTTTCATTTTTACAGTCATACTTTTACACCTTACCTTTATAGTTGTAATCGAATCAGTTACATTAGTGATAAAAAAATATAAATATTATTTAAGCATTCATTTTTTCTTGCAAAGTTTCAAACAACTGCCCCATCGTAATATTTCTCAAAACTTCTTCCATCGCGGATTGTGCTTGAATTAAAATAATTTCTAGCACCGCTTGAATGTTCGCCCCAATTGGACAATCTGGATTCGGTTGGGCGTGAATATGAAATAGCTTATCTTCTTCGACTACATTCACTGCATGATACACATCTAACAATGTGATTTCATGTAAATCTTTTAGTAATCCCGCGCCACCTGGTCCACGATTTACATAAACAAAGCCAGCTTGTTTCAAATACGACATAATTTTACGAATGACTACTGGATTTGTATTGACACTCTCAGCCATATAGTCTGAAGTGCATAGTGAAGATGGATTGTTTTTTAAAATAGATAAAATATGAACAGCTATAGAAAAGCGGCTACTAATTTTCATCGTAATCACCACCTCGATGTAATCATTATAGTTACAACTAAAAAATAAGTCAATCCTTTTCATAGATTTTTTATAAGCAAATTAAAAAGTGTCCCATTATGATATATGAGACAACCCTTTTTATTCTGCAAATAGCGCTTGAAATTCTTCAATAAATAGCTGCACAGCGATTGAAGAATCCTTTAATGAAGGAACAGCTAAAGCAATTTCTCTCCATACTTGTGGTTCCAATTCTCTCGTTTGCACATTTTTTGGTAAATTCGTTAAAGATAATTCAGCTAATATTGCAATGCCTAATCCTTCTTGAATCATATTTAAAGCTGTAGTAACGGTTGATATTACATACTCAGCCCGAAGTGGTACGTTTGCTTGTTTAAACATATCAATAATAGGTGGTTCGTATCCACCCTTACATAATATGATCGGTTCATTCTCTAAATCACTAATTGTAATAGAGTCCTTCTTACAAAGAGGATGATCATCTCTTAAGATAGCAACCATTTTCCCCTTCGTTAATGGAACAATCTCCATCTCTTTATTAGGCAAAATAACAATTCCTATATCAACAACCCTCGATACTAACCAATCTTCAACTTCTTTAATCGTTCCTTCACAAAGAACTACTTCTAAGTTCGGATACTTCTCCTTAAAAAGGTTTATCATTTTGGGTAAAAAATGTGCAGAAGCGCTCGGAAAACTCCCAATTCGAATCGTCCCAACTTCGTGCCCTTTCTCCATCGCAACTTCTTGTTCAATCTTCGCTACACCGTTCAAAATCTCTCTAATATGTACAAGAATCCTATTTCCTACATCCGTAACGAGTAGCCCTTTTCGTTTATCACGTATAAGAATAGTAACTCCTAACTCTGACTCAATACTTGAAATCGCATGACTAACAGCTGGCTGCGTCATATTTAACACCCGAGCAGCTTTCGTAAAACTACCTAACTCAACGGTTTTTATTAATACTTGCAGTTGTGTAATGGTCATAACTAATCACTTATACTCCTCATAAAAAAGATTCATTTTATTTATTACAGTTGATATCATATCATAGTGAAATGAATAACAACAAGGAGGTCTTTCAGTGACACAGCTTTCTCGAACTAAGACGGCCATAATCCTTACTTTTCTCGTTTTCATGTGGGGAATCAATTGGCCTTTATCAAAGTTTGCCCTGCATTATACACCACCTGTTTTATTTGCAGGCGTTCGAACTTTAATTGGAGGATTCATTTTACTCCTTTTCGCATTACCGAAATACAAAGAGTTACATTTAAAAGAAACGTGGCATTTATACGTTATTTCTTCTTTACTTAACATCATTATATTTTACGGGTTACAAACTGTCGGCCTTCAATATATGCCTGCTGGGTTATTTTCCGCCATTGTATTTCTACAACCAGTTTTACTCGGTATTTTCTCGTGGATATGGCTTGAAGAATCAATGTACGGCTTGAAAATTTTCGGGCTCGTTCTCGGATTTATTGGCGTAGGTGTTATTAGCTCTAGCAGTTTAACTGGACATATTTCTATTATCGGAATCCTTCTCGCGTTAGGATGCGCGATTGGCTGGGCACTTGGCACAGTATTTATTAAGAAGACTGGTCACCGTGTTAATGCCATTTGGATGGTAACACTTCAGCTTATTATTGGTGGACTTTGCTTAATTGGATTTGGTTCAGAGTTTGAAAGCTGGTCTAGTATCGCTTGGAGTATGCCATTTGTTAGCGTACTTCTCTTTATTTCGTTCTTCGTTATTGCAATGGGGTGGCTTGCATACTTCACACTTGTGGGAGCTGGTGAAGCAAGTAAAGTTGGGGCTTATACATTCCTCATTCCACTAATCGCTATTATTGTAAGTTCAATTTTCTTACATGAGGCCATTACAATGAGCTTATTTATTGGGCTATTATTTATTGTTGTGAGCATTTGTTTTGTAAATATAAAACCGAAAGCACTTGCTATAAGGCAGCAAGTTGAAATGAAATAAACGTAAGAAAGAGCCTGCTGTTTGTAGGCTCTTTCTTACGTCTTACTTTTTACGACGTACTACAAAAACACACGCACTTACCGACGATACTATCGCCAAAATAGATAAGACAATTGCTATCAATTGCATATTACTAGTACCTTCATTCTTTTCTACACGAGACACTTCACCATGTTCTCCTGTTAATGACGTACCTTTTGCAATTGTAGTAAGTGAATGTGGTTTTTCAGCTTTTTCATCGCCTGTCCATTCAACAATTTCTCCGTCTTTATATTGTTGATATGCGTCCCAAGCTATTTTTTGCTCTTTATCCGGATTTTTAGCGACGAAAGTAAATCGCTGGAACTGACCTGTT
Organism: Bacillus sp. ok061; assembly: GCF_900108285.1. NCBI lineage: Bacteria > Bacillati > Bacillota > Bacilli > Caryophanales > Bacillaceae > Bacillus > Bacillus sp. ok061. The sequence goes on from NZ_FNUW01000019.1 coordinate 28,040, forward strand.
AAAATTCCTTCTCCTGTCGCTTCCCATACTACAGTTTTAACTTTTCCGGCATTATCTTTTTGCTCCTCAACTTTCCATCCTGGCACTGGTTCATACTGTTGGAACTCCACTCCAGACGGTATTTTCAGTGTAACTTTTGTCGTTGCTACATTTTTTTCAACTGGTACTTTTATCGTATAAGTCTCCCAAGAACCAACGTCAGAAGTTGCTGGTTTTACAGTGACGTGCGCACTAACAGGTAACGAAAACATTCCCATTGCAATAATTGTTGCGATCATTGTTGTTCCTAATTTTTTTATACGTTTCATTTTCTATTTACTCCTTTTCATCTATAACATCTGTTTATCCTGCTACTCGCTAGCAGCATGATTGGTAAAATTTTATCTGCCACCTACAATAAATTTAAAATCTGTATCGAAACTATCAAGAGATTTTGTTAATCCATGAACATGTATATTCCAGTTTCCTGTCATATTAATATACATACCTTCTGCTTCATATTCTCCTGGTGAAACTACTGAAACTTTAAATGAACCTTTTCCCATGTTCATATCTAATGATTGAGTCGTCAATATCATTTGTTCCATACCAGTAACAGGCTGTCCCTTTTCGTCCTTTAGTGTAATATGGAATTTATTTTGTCCTACCTTATTCGGACTTACATTTAGCGTAAGTTCATATCCATTATCTAATTGCTTACTCTCTGTAAATGGTCCAGTAGGAGGCATCGGTGGTGTTTGTACGTTTGTCATAAAAGCTACGATTACGAAAATGATAATTCCAATGACAAACTCTACTTTCACCGTAGCTCCTAATCCTTGCTGCGCTCTTATTCTCCCTTTCACATAATGAATAATTCCCAATATCCCCATGAAAATAAATAATAGTATCTTTGCTAATAAAGCCAATCCATACTTCGTATCAAATAACGAGTGGATTGTTGGAATAAAAAATGTACTGTTAAAAAGGCCTGTTATTAAAATCACGATGACAGCACCTGTTGCCCACGGTGAAAAACGCTTAATCATATCCCAATACATATGCCACTTGTTATCCTCTTTACGTAAAAGAAGAATAATAGATGATAAACCACCAACCCATAATGAAGCTGCTAATAAATGTAGAAAATCCATAACGACAGCAATGTTTTTAAACTTTAAACCGTATGCGTGACTATTAAAGGCCTTCATAACAAGTAACCCTATAAACAATAGTATTGGAATACTCCATACTTTAAACGACGAAAACTTCTCATGCTTCACCGCAAAATACGTAACAATTATAAGCGTACTAATGAGAACCATTTGAGTAATCCATACATAACCAAAAACAGAAAGCTGTAATGTTTCTTTTAATAGTAAAGGATTGAATGCTTCTAGCCATGAAACATCAGCATTTATTTTCGCTTGCAGTGGTAGATTGAATAACAAGCTAATTAATATCCCAAATAAAGAGATCCATATTATGTTCTTACTCCTTGATCGAACCGAGGTTGCATTGCCTTTATACATAATAAGATTAAAGAATAGCACTCCTATAAATAGTGAGAAACTTGCATATAAAATTCCACGTTCCATAATCATATCGATTTGTGGGACGTAACCCATCTCTTCCACTTGTATATCGTCTGTTTCCGCTTCCGCTAATCCAACCCGGAACGGGATAACTCCTTGAATTGGATGTCCATCAGCTGAAATCACTTTCCACTGAATAGAGTAAAGACCATTTTTGAGATTGTCTTTTAATCCAGCTTCTAATAGCTTTTTATTTTTTTTATCAATATGAGCATCTTTTAAATCAACCCTTTTACCTGATGTATCTCTCACGTACAATGTATTAAAACTTGAAACTTGTATGTCCTCATCGAATTCGATTTTTACAACAGATGGTGCTTTCTTCAATGTTTCATTTTCAGTAGGGTTTGATTTCACAACGTACGCATGAGCAGATGCACTTTTCGGTATCAATATGATAAGCACACATGCAAGTAATAACCATGTCCCTAATCTTCTCATTACTTTCACACTCATTTCACTTCTCTCTTCCTCATCGCTCTATTTTCATTACTTTAACTTCCAAAGTTTGATTCTCCGTAGAAATATTAACCTGATTAAATATAAATTTCTATAAAGTATAACTCTTTATTTCTATTCCACCTCTAAACTTCCAATATAATAGTAACTATTATGATAGATACAACTTACATTTTTAAAGCCGATTGTTATTATATCATAAAATATATTTATGTAAGTTATCAATGAAGAAAAGTTATCGTGAATCATTTGTGAAGAAAATGTGAAATACATAAATAAAAAGGTGTTACGTAATAACGTAACACCTTTTTAAAAATATCCTTCTTCTATTTCTCTTCCGGATAATCACAATACTCGATAATCGTTCCTTCTGTATCCGCTGGGTTAAGATATATTAATCTTCTACCGTGCTTATTAATCCGAAGTGTATGCTCTAATGTCCGAATACCTTGTTCTTTTAACTCTTCTAGAGCCACATCTAAATCATCGACACGATACGCAACGTGATGAACACCTTTACCTTTTTGTTTAATAAAACGGGCAATTGGAGATGTCGTATTATTCGTCGGTGCAAGTAATTCAATTCTATCTCCATCCACTTCAAGAATGGCTACTTCGCTTTCCACACCAGGAGCTTCACTTACGTAACGATCTATTAAAGTTCCTAGTAACACATTTTCATAAAAACGTATCGTACTATCTATATCTCGAACTGCGATGCCGATATGATCAATTGTTTTTTTCATTTTATTTCCCCTACTACTTTATTTTTTCTATCCTTATCAATAGTAACAAAAAAAGTTATAGAAACAAGTTCTATAACTTTTTTATTTAACCTATTTTCTTATTCGCACTAGCTGGTTGAACTTGATTTTTTGCTTTTACAACGCTAATGCCATATCCGATAAATCCACCGATAATCGCTGGGAAGATCCAGCCTAATCCTACTTCCTGCATCGGAAGGAATTTAGTGAACACTTGGCTTACTACTTCAATGTTAACTCCAGCTGCACTTAATCCATCGAATAAGCTGATGATAAATGTTACGATTAAGCTCACTTGATAAACTTCAGCTCTTCCTTTGAATAATGAATGGAAGAATGTTAAGAAAATCAATACGATTGCTAGTGGATAAATTGCTGTTAATACTGGAACAGAAACTGCGATTAACTGTGTTAATCCTACGTTTGCAACAATTGCACTAAATACACATAGTGTGATTGCAATTGCTTTGTAAGGAACATTTGGGAATAACTTATGGAAGAATGAAGAACATGCTGATACAAGTCCCACACTAGTTGTTAAACAAGCTACTGTAATCATTAATCCTAATAATACTCCGCCATATGATCCGAAATAGTAGTTAGAAACTTTCGCTAATACTTCTCCGCCGTTCTCTAAATGTCCAAGCTTTGCAACACTTGAAGCACCCATATAAGAAAGAGCTGTATAGATAATTGCTAAAATAGATGCTGCAATTATTGTCGCTTTTGCACAAACGACCATAATTTGTGTTTTCGTTTTCGCACCTTTTTCTTTAATAGCATTGATGATGATAATCCCGAATACGAATGATGCGAGCGTATCCATCGTTAAGTATCCTTCTTGGAATCCTTTAAAGAATGCATGTGATGTATAAGCTTCCACTGGTGCTTGCATATCTCCAATCGGATGTATAAAAGCAACGATTACTAAAATACCGATGAAAGTCAACTTAATTGGCGTTAAAATTTTTCCAACAATATCGACAATTTTCGCGGGATTTAGCGAAAAAAAACAAGTGATGCTAAAGAATATAATTGTGAAAAGAATTAAAGGTGTAGAACCTACTCCCTCTGGCATAAACGGCTTAAGACCAATTTCATAAGATACATTTCCTGTTCTCGGTATTGCAAATAACGGACCGATCGCTAAGTATAAAACTGTTGTAAATACAATCCCGAACACTGGGTGAGCACGATTTGCTAATGACTGTAAATCATCTTTACCTGAAAAACCAAATGCTAGTACACCTAGTAATGGTAATCCAACACCAGTTACTAAAAATCCAGCGTTAGCAATCCATACATTCTCTCCTGCTGATTGACCAAGCATCGCTGGGAAAATTAAATTTCCTGCTCCAAAAAATAGTGCAAATAACATTAATCCAATAACTACTATGAACGAAAACGGTACTTTATTCGCCATATTATAACCCCCATTCAAATTTCCTTATCTCATTTTCCAATTTTAACTAATTGAATTTTCTGAATATTTAATTTAAGTATCAACTATTCTTGAACTCATTATAGTTTGCTATATAATATTTTGCAATACTATTTTCGAACTTTTCTTTTATTTTATAAACATACATTTTTTAACATGAAAAACAGACTAAAAAACCAACACGGTCATCCATGTTGGTTTTTCCATTTACTATCATAAATTAAAATTTCGCTGCTACTTTTTTAACGTTTTCTAGACCTTCTTCAACAATTTGTTGTGAACGATCTGGATATTGATTGTGCCCTTCAATTACAACTGTCTCTGGATTTGTAATTCCCCAGAATCCAAGTACAGTTGTTACGTAATTAACTGCCATTTCCATAGGAGCCATTTGCTCTGAAGAGTAATCTGAACCACGAGCACCTAACACAACTACTTTTTTACCACCAACTAAACCTTCTGGGCCATTTGCTGTATATTTAAACGTTTTTCCAGCTTGAGATAAGTATGAAATATATGTGATTAATGGTGCTGGTACTGTAAAGTTCCATAATGGGAATGCAAATACAACCTTATCAGCTTCTAAAAACTGATTTAAATATTGATCTACTGTAGCAACTGCCTTCTCTTCTTCAGCTGTTAACTCCATGCCTTGGCTACGTTTATATCCACCTGAAATCGCGATATTTCCGTAATAAGGAAGATCTAATGCAAATAAATCTAATTCCGTAATTTCTGTATTTGGATTTGCTTCTTTATAAGTACTTACAAATGTTTCATACATTTTTGAACTAACTGCTTGCTCCGCTGGACGATCGTTTGCTTTTACAAATAATACTTTTGACATTTTTTTATTCCCCTCTACATTCGTATTTTCTTCTTTTTTACCAAATAATGAGCTAAATAGTCCCATTTTCTTCACCTAATCTTTCTTTTCATATTCATTATTCATCATCATAAAAATTCTTATTCTAAGAAAAAGTTTCAATAGATACCTTAAGTTAAGCTATCAAAACTTTTTGTTATTTAATTACCTTATGTAAGTGATTTTAATATAGTTACTTACTTTATTCAAGTAACTTTTAATAAAAAACAAAATCTCAATTTAAAAATATTAACTAAAATACAATTGAACACCAAATACATCTTTATTACTTGTATAATAAACTTAGAGAGGAAAATTCATATATAGAAAGGATTTATTCATGAGCACTATAGAAAAAATTCAAACTTTTATTATTCTTTTTGCTGTTACATGCGGCATCGTACTCGGACAATTTAATTTGATACATATGTATTCAGAACAATTTATTGTCCCCTTCTTATTTTTTATGCTATATGGATTATTCCTCAGCATCCCATTAAAAGAAATAAAAAACGGATTTCGCAATTTAAAATTTGCTGGAACAAGTCTTACTATTAACTTCTTATGGACCCCTTTACTCGCTTGGGGATTAGGAGCACTATTTCTTTCAGATCATCCAGCACTTTGGGTTGGATTTATAATGTTAATGGTTACTCCATGCACAGATTGGTACTTAATCTTTACTGAAATAGCGAAAGGAAATGTAGCACTTTCTACTGCAATTTTACCTGTAAATTTAATTTTGCAAGTACTACTCCTTCCAATTTATTTATTTTTATTTGCTGGTGTCATGAAAACTGTAGCGGTTTCTGTTTTAGTAGAAAGTATTGTTATCGTAATCGTCTTACCATTTATACTTGCACACGCTACAAAATTCATTATGAATAAACTGAAAAAAGCTGAAACACTCGAGAATAATCTCATTCCGTTTTTCAGCTCTGCTCAAATTGTATTTTTAAGTTTAGCAATATTAGCGATGTTTGCCTCACAAGGTAAGTACTTATTACAAAATATGAATGTTGTTTTATTGTTACTTATACCAGTATTACTGTTCTTCATGATTAACTTTATACTAGGACAGTTTGTAGGACGTATGATGCATTTATCCTATGAAGACACTGTAAGCCTAAGCTTAACAACATTAGCGAGAAATTCGCCTGTTGCACTCGCAATTGCTGTGACTGCTTTTCCAGATGAACCTCTTATTGCACTTGCACTCGTTATTGGACCGTTGATTGAGTTACCGGTACTAGCTTGTGTTTCACAAGTTTTGTTGCTTATTAAGAAAAAACGGCAATACGCATAATAAAAAACGTCCCATTTTGGGACGTTTTTTATTATGGAAAGATTACATACAACACTTATTTCTTATTTCTTATTTCTTATTTATCAATACAAATGAAATTACCGAAACTACAAACGTAATAATACCAATTGTAATAAAGTGAAACTTTAATCATTGGAGGTTTTGTTCATCCCCCAATGATTATTAGCCCTCACCACTCCCGCATTAACAGATCCTTTCTAATTAAAAATGATAGGAAACGTAAATATAACGAAAGCTGCCCAAAGTCCGTATATTGGCAAATACTTCGTAACGGCATCTTGGATAGCTTTTGGTCCTGATTTATTTTGCAAGAAACGCATATAGGCAAACATAATCCAAATGAGATTTGCCCAAATCAGTATGTTTACTCCTAAAACAGCAAGTCTATTAGGTGTAATCCCGTAAGAAGAAAGTCTAAATACTATGGCTGACAATGCGACAGTGTCAATAATAAGCGCCAGAACAATTAAGGAAAAATTTATATAATCTGAAATATTCTTTTTCTCGTCCGAGTCACTTTCAACGATAGAAAATATGGTAACAGCCAATACACCAAGGAGGATTCCGTTGAAGGCCATTAGGAAATTGCGATCCAAGAATGGATTTTTCCCGACCCAAATTACCGTTATAAGATAGATAAGCAACGTGATCAGGACGAGAGGACTAAAAATTTTAGATATGTATGGTGTAATATTTTTAGCAAGCTTAAGATTCATTGATACTAAGTATGCAGCCACAATAGCGAGAGCCGCTGCTCCAAATAAAACAACATTACTAAAATAGAATTCTCCTATATCTAAGTCAACAAAGCTAAATAAACGCATGGTGAATACTGCTAGTATCATTCCGCTCACTGCCATGCTGGCGTAGAGAAGACAATATTCTAAATTAAATTTTATATAGGCTAATCTTGTACTGCCTTTTGAATATTCATTTCCTGTAAACGCAAGCCCTACTAAGACCCATAAAAATATAGGAAGATGTAAATAAGCAAGAATGGTACTGTCTTTATAATTTAATGGCAACGTATTAAGATACATCCCGGAAATAAGGAACAACGCTGCAAGGGAATAAATAATACTTTTTTTGGGAGTATTATTGTAAACAAAATAAGCAGCAATAAAGGGAATTACACCAAAAGCCAAGTTAATTGGAGCAATTGCTTCCTGCTCAACAAAGTGGAAAATGATCCTGGTGCTTATGCCGGCCAGAATAGCTAAAAGGCCCATGAATAAGAAACCTTTTTGAAACAAAGATGTTTTTTCTTTATTTACTTTCTCCTTGAAATGCAACCTTTCATACCAAGCACCTAGAACCTGGGAATCAGGGTTTTGGTCCCATGCTTGTGAGAATGCTTTTTTAAAAGCTTTCGGATCTTTTCTATACATCTTCTCCAACTCATGGGGGTTATCCATATTTTTAACAATCAAATTGTTAATGTTCATAGTTATACCTCCTCTAATTTTAAAAATAAGGTTGTTACCTTTTAACAAAAGCACCTCACTCATTTATTATGATTTTGATTTTAATACAAAATTTATCGTTTTACAATAAAAAATTATTATTTAAAGGATTTTTTTTATCGTTAAATTTTAAATAAAAGAAAAACAAAAGAGCATGACAGTTTTATGTCATGCTCTTTTAACAAATTAATTCTCAAATACAAAATTAATCTTATTATCTTTCCACTCTAATTTCGCATCAAACGTTTGCTCGCCCTTTTTAAAACCTTTAATTAAATCAGTCTTTTCACCTTTTAAGAGCTTTGTCATATTCTTTTGCGAAATTGTTTTACTTAATATCTTCTTTGAAATGGTGAAATCACATTGCGTTGTATTATAGTTAGAACAACCGTAAAACGTTGACTTATCAATTACATCACCATCACATTTTTTACAGCTACCAACCTTTTTACCCGTTGTAAATTTCGATCCTTTCCGTTCAATCGATTCAACATGTAGTCCCGTGAAATCCCACTTCTCAGACATTTCCACTGCGTCTTCAATAATTTTAGCTGATAGCTTTTTCGTCTGTTCCATAAATGTAGCTGGTGAAGCTGTACCTTCACCAATTTCCGCAAGACGTTGTTCCCATTTCGCAGTCATTTCCGGTGAAGCTAGTATTTTATCACCAATTGCGGTAATTAACACTTTTCCTTTATCAGTCGCATACACTTGGTTTTTCTTTACATCTATATACTTACGGTCTTTCAGCATCGTAATAATACCTGCGCGAGTCGCTTCCGTACCTAAACCTTCTGTTTTCTTTAATACTTTCTCCAGCTCTTCATTCTCTAAATACTTACCAGCTGTTTTCATTAACGTAATAAGTTGTCCTTCTGTATAGCGCTTCGGTGGCTGTGTTTTTCCTTCTTTCACTTTCACCTTTACAACTTTTCCTTCTTCGCCTTCAGCTACAATTGGAAGAATGGTTTCGTCATCTTTATCGTCTTGGAAAATAACTTTACGCCAACCTTCTTGAATTTGCTGTTTTCCTTTTGAAATGAATTCAGCACGTTCATCTACAAGCGTTACAATCGTTGTATAGTCAAAGATTGCAACTTCATAATGAGCTGCAATAAGCCTTCTTACGATCATATCGTATATTTTCTTTTCATCACCTGATAGTCTGCTTGGGTTTGTAACTTGCTCTGTCGGAATAATTGCGTAGTGATCTGTTACTTTCTTTTCATTTACATAACGCTTGTTATTCATAATGGATTCAACCGGAGCCGGTAATAAGCCTTTATATTCATCAAACTGACTTAACTTCTGTAAAATATCAGGGAACGTCGCTGCTTCTCCTTGTGTAACATAGTTAGAATCTGAACGTGGATAAGAAACAATCCCTTTTTGATAGAGTGCTTGCGTTATATCAAGCGTCTTTTTCGGTGAAAACTTAAAGGCTTTATTTGCCGTTGCTTGCAGTGATGATAAGTTAAATAAAAGCGGCGGCTGAAACTCTTTACGCTCCGTTTTCATTTCCTTCACAACAGCCGGTTTCCCTTGGCAAAATGCCGCAATTTTATTCGCCATATCAGGGTCTTTTAAGCGGGATTCATTATCCTTTTCCCATTTTCCGTCATATTTCTTTCCTTCTATATTAAAGGTTGCAAACACTTCCCAGAAAGGCTCTGACTTAAAGTTTTCAATTTCTTTCTCTCGCTTTACAATCAATGCTAACGTTGGTGTTTGGACACGACCAGCAGAAAATACATCATTCATTCCTTTTTTCTTTAACAAAATACTAAAGACACGTGATGCATTCATACCAACAACCCAGTCAGCGCAAGATCTTGTGTATGCTTCGTAATACGTATTAATTGTATCTGATTCATCAAGTAGATTTTTAAATCCTTGGTAAATAGCTTGCTTCGTTAAAGATGAAATCCATAGACGTTTCATCGGCTTTTGCACGTTACAAAGATTAATAATATTTCGTACAATCAGTTCCCCTTCACGCCCAGCATCGCCCGCGTGAATAATTTCTGTTACCTGAGGATTATGTAACAGCTGTTTCACTACGTTAAATTGCTTATACTTTGACTTTGTTACTTCAAATTGAAAACGTTCTGGAATCATCGGTAATGTATTAAGTGACCATTTTTTCCACTCTGCGTGATAATGCTCTGGATTACATAACTGCGTCAAATGACCAATTGCCCATGTACAGTACGCTCCATTTGGAAATAACTCATTCGCTTCTACCTCTAAATATCCATCTTTCCGGCGATATTTAAACTGTGAAACAAGAGCCAACCCTTGATCTGGTTTCTCGGCAATAATTAATTTCATTTTATAACTCCCTATCTGTATTCCAGTGTTACTTTCATTGTCTATATGTTTAGAAGCGATGATAAAACAACAATCTTATTTATCATTCGCGGTTTGTCTCGCAAATGGGAGACCTATAATATTATACGCTTATTCTTTATGCCTTCACAATAGAAACTCATAATATAACAATTTCTTTCACATGCTTATAATTAAAAAAGACGCCCTAAAAAATCAAGCGTTCCTTTGCTTACATCTATGAAATTGTGCAGATAATATGCAGATATTAATAAGCATAAGTACCCTCCATATAAACATATGATGAAATGAACGATAGGACAAGGAGGTATCATAATGTTTGCTTATACGTTAACTACCTTAACACTTTGCTGTACCTCGATTCTTATTACATCCTATATTTCTAAACGTAAGGGTACCCTAATGGAGTATATGGTATTTATTATGTCTTTTAGTATGAGTATCGGTTTAAGTATTGGTTTTTACTTAGGCATTCTCTTTAAGGGGGAATTACTATATTCTACTTTGCTTGCTATTTTAATTAGTGGTTTTATCGGTTTCTTAATCGGTCTACGTTTTCACCTATATACTGCTTTAGAAGGAATGTTCTCTGGATTAATGGCAAGTATGATGGGAGCAATGATTACAGAAATGTTAAACGCTCAACAAGCTCATAGTATATTGTTCATTAGCCTTTTACTTACTATAACGATTACTATGTCCTGTGTGATTCAATTATTATCGGAGAACTTTTCTACTTTTATCCAACAGCGTTTTTTGTTATTACTTTCAATTAGTGTAGTAATTATCGTTGCCGTATTCGCGACATTTCCAAATCATGCTCCTTCACCTGGGCATAATCAACATATACATTAGTACTTGCAACAAAAATGAATAAGCAGCTATCCATAGGATAACTGCTTCCTATTATTCTGGCTTATTAGGAATGTTTTGGTTTGGAACATAGTCAGATTTATAATCTGTATAGTTCACTTCCGTTACCATCCCTGCTGAAGCATGGTGTAAATCGTGACAGTGGAACATCCACTCACCCGGATTGTCTGCTACAAAGGCTACTTCATATTCTTCACCCGGTTTTAAGTTCAATGTATCTTTTACAATTGGAGAACCTTCTATCGGTTTTCCATCTTTACTCAACAACTGGAAAAAGTGTCCGTGTAAATGCATTGGGTGATCATCCATTTTAGAACGATTTACCAATCTCACTTTTACTAAATCACCCTTTTTCACTTGAATTGGGTCAATATCCGGAAATACCTTTCCGTTAATTGTATATACCATTTCATTTCCATTCATTTGCGTATTTAAGTCCATATTATATGTGGCAGTATACTCTTGATTTAACGTGAAACTACCTAATTTTTTAGTACCATATTTCATTATATCTACTTTCGGTAATTTTTCTTTTTCGTCTGTTTTATCTTTCATCTCTTTGCTGCCATCATACTCAATAACAGCTTTCATTCCTTTTGCACCTTTATTTTTTGAATGGTCTTCAACATACCATTTCCCAGGATTATTAGCAGTAAATTCAATATCATAACGTTCACCCGGTGCGATTGAAATTACTTTATCCTTTATAACTTTTGGATCGTTTATTGGTTGACCATCTGTCGCAATTACTTTTATATCATGACCGTGAACATGTATATCATGTGATAGATAACCAGCATTAACGAGTCGAAGACGAACTTTATCTCCCTTATTCACTTTCAATGGCACTACTAAATCACCGCTTTTTCCATTGATTGTGAATAAATCATACATACTCATATCATGACCTTCCATCTTCATATTTCCATGGTCCATTCCTGTCATATTGCCAGAGTCTTTTTGATCACTGCCCATGTCCATACCGGAATGATCCATGCCGTTCTTATCGTCATTCTTTTTCGTATTTTCATCACCTTTAGATTTATTACCTATTTGCCCTTTTGTCATTTCTTTTAACTGCTTTTTAATTTCTTCTTTATCTGTAACCCATTCATCCAACATTAATGTGTAATCTTTATCATATTTTTCCTTTGTATCTTCTACAATGAGCGCTCCATACAAACCTCTATCTAATTGATTTACAGAATCTTGATGCGAGTGATACCAGTACGTTCCTTGTACGTTCGCTTCAAATTCGTAAGTGAAACTTTTTCCTGGTTCAACCGCATCTTGTGTCACGCCTGGAATTCCATCCATGTTATTTGGGACAGGATATCCATGCCAATGAATAGATACTGGTGCAGATAATTCATTTTTTAATGTCACTTTCACCTTTTCACCTTTTTTCACCCGAATTTCTGGACCAGGAGATGAGCCATTAAATGTCCAGACTGGAACAATAACACCGTTACTTAATTTTTGCTTTTCTTCTTTCGCAATTAAAGTAACTTCTGGTCCTTTTTCAACCTTCAATGGTGTTGTAGCTGTTTCAGTCTGTAGTGTTTTTTTATCATTCATATTTTTATGATCATTTGTTGTATTTGTCGTCACAGAACAGGCAGCAATTAAAAATATTACAGAGACTGTAACGGCTGCTAATACAAATCGCTTCATGGAAAATCCCTCCTTTTTCTTTTTCAAAATCATTATAGAAGTTGATTTTCAAGAAAATAAGGAGATGTAATTAGATCTTACGTAAGCTAATTGGAAGATTACTAAAAGCGGAGACATTACAAGAGGCGAATATTTTAGAAATACAAAATATTTTCCTTGTAGCGACTATACTAGCCGTTCTCGTATTTGTTTTGACGTTATTTCTTAAGAAACAATAACACTGCTATTATTAAATAAGAAAAATGTAGCTAAAATGCTCTTCACAAAAGAACTTACATTTTTGTATAATAAGAACTAATGTTCCTTACAAGAAGACAATAGACTCAAATTACACAAATATATCAAATAGAAGAGGATTGATATACGATGAAAATTGATAGACCAAAAATTTCACCAGAGTTATCTTCAAAGAATTTTCAAGATATTTTTTATGAAGAAGATCCAACATTAGAAGTGTGTGAAATTATAGACTCCACTTTCGAAAATGAATCTGTAGATAGAGTGCGATTGTATGATGCAGTGATAAAGAATTGTAAATTCACTAATACAGACTTTAGCAATATTGATATTACAGATGTTTGTTTTGAAAACTGCGATTTATCAAATGTTAATTTAAGCAATTCTTCTGTTCATAGAGTCGAATTTAAAAACAGTAAATTAATCGGGGTTAATTTTGCAGAATCTAGCTTAGGAAATGTTAAATTTGAGAATTCAATTTTGAATTTAGCAGCATTTGGGAATTCTAAACTAGAAAAAATTATATTTAATGAAACTTCATTAAATAATGCAGATTTTTTTGACTGTAAACTTAAAAAAGTTGAATTCCAATTATGTAGTCTTGATGAAGCTAATTTTGATCAGACATCACTGAAGGGGATAGATATTAGTTCTTCTACCTTTGATACACTTACAGTTTCAGTGAACGATTTAAGAGGATGTAAAGTATCAACATATCAAGCTGTTCAGTTTGCAACTTTATTAGGATTAATAATTAAAGATTAGTATTTCGAAGATAAAAAGAACCCTATCCCGAATCCTGGATTTTTTAATTGTCCACGATTCGAGATAAAGTTCAAATAAATTAGTGATGACTTTTTTATTATTTAACTACAGCTTGGTTTCCTTTTACATGTTCATTATTTACACTCATAAATTCTTCAATTTCTTCAACTTCTCTAATGATATCTTTTGATAAGTTTTCATACCCGTCTTTCGTTACAAGAATATCATCTTCTATTCGAATACCGATCGACTCTTCCTCAATATAAAGACCAGGTTCAATTGTTATAACCATACCTTCTTCTAACACTCTATCTTTATATGTTCCTACATCATGTGTATCTAAACCAAGGAAATGGCTGACACCATGATAATAGTATTTTGATAACTCTTCATCTTCTTGAATTAAACCAATTGCTTTACACTCTTCTGCCAGCACCTTTTTTGTATGCTCATTTAATGCAGCGAACTTTAATCCTGGCTTAATAATCTCTGTTGTTTCTTTTAATGCCTTTAATACAATATTATAAATTTGTTTTTGACGACTAGAGAATGTTCCATTTGCCGGGAATGTATAACTAATATCAGCGTTATAGTAGTCTTTTTGAGCACCTAAATCTAGCAATACTAAATCACCATTTTGAATTTGTGCATCATTATCTTCATAATGAAGAACTGTAGCATTTTTACCACTTGCCAAAATTGTATTGAACGCATGGTGCTTAATGCCAGATGATTTCAGTGTAAAATCAAATTGAGCTTCTAATTCATACTCCATCATACCTGCTTTTGCATGCTTAAGTACGTTGTAAATACCGTCTTGCGTTATAGCAATCGCTTCTTTAATAATTTCAATTTCTTCCTCTGTTTTAAATACTCGTAATTCACAAATGTTCGGATATACATTACCAATTGTTACGTGTGGGTATTGTTCTCTTACATGTTTAGCAAATGCTAATGTTTTTGTCTCCGTACCATTCCACTCACGACGTTCTATATCTAAATATAGATGCTTCGCATTTTCTGTAAAAAGTATATTTGACATTGTCTTTTCAAAGCTATCTAAATATACAACTTTCTTTATACCTGAAATTCCCTCTGCTTCTTCGCTAGAAACTGTTTTCCCAACCCATTTTTCCATTACTGGATCTGATTTTTCAATAAAAAGTGTCTCTTCTACACTATTCCCAAACTTTTTTAGCATAAAAATAACATTTGGTTCATCGATTCCCGTTAAGTAGTAAAAATTACGATTCGGTACAAATTTATAATGTGCATCAGCTGACATATGCGGTGCTTGTCCCGCAAATAAAATCGTAACGGATTCATCAGGTAATGTTTTCGTTAGTCTTTCTCTATTTTGAGCGAAAAATGTTGATTTCATAATAATCCCCCTAGCGTTTTATGTATAATTGTGAAACTAATTATTCAATACACTTTATTCTATTATTGTTATAATTTTTCGTCAATTTTTAACTTATTTTTAGATAGTATTGACACAAACAACTAAACAAGTTACAATAACTATAAATTAGTAAGTTACTAATTTAATTTAAAACAAGAGGTGAACAAAATGCAAAATATTTTATTCCGTATTAATGAATTATCAAAAAAAGAAAGAACATCTGGATTAACAGTTGATGAAAAACAAGAACAACAAATGTTGCGTCAAAACTATACACAAACATTTCGTGGAAGCTTAGATTCCATTTTATTAAACACAAAAATTGTTGATCAAAATGGTCTTAACGTTACACCAGCCGCATTACAAGATGCTCAAATACGTTTAAAATTAAGCAAATGAGTTCCACGCTAAAGAATTCTAATAAAACATAAACAGAGCTGGATTTCCTATATAGAAATTCCAGCTCTGTTTATTGTCTTTTTTAATTTAGTAAACGAGCGATACATCGCAATTCTCCACGACACAATCATCGCAAATGCAAGTAAGAAAAACATTCCGCTTAACTCTGCCAAATCAATTGATTGGCTTAAATATGACTTTAATGCCACGCGTACAGCTAATAAGCCTACTAAAATAAATATGAATGCTTTTGACGGTTTCATAAATATATGTTCGCCTTTTATTTCGAACTTAGTTGTTTTAATAAGAAAAATAGAAAAGATAAGCCCTATACTAATTGCCTCAACTATTTCTAACGATGTTAATCGAAACTCTGGTAAAAAGTACATCATTGCGCCTGTACTCATAAAAATTGGCGGCAATATAATTTTCTTTTTCGTTACCGGCTTTTTCGCTGCTTTAAAACGTAGAAACATTACCCCAACAGCCATACAAACTGCTACGACACTTGATAAAAGTACTATCATACTTTCCACTCCTATCTATTTAAATGACTTTTTTAGCAAAATCATAAACCAAACGAGCCCGATACTTATAATAACATGACCTAATCCAGCCATATGGCTTAAACCGTAAAAGTCAGTTCCATTTACTTGTAGAAGACCTCTCCATAGCATTGTAACAATAGTAAAGATTACTCCTACATTATAAACAACAAACCATGCACAAAAGCTCTTTGTTTCTTGTACATGAAACACTTTACATAAAGCTAAAGCAATTAAAAAGAATACAAAACCGAGCACTAATACATGTGTATGCACTAATTGCAACATTGTGGATCCTTTAATTCCTTGTGCTTTCGAATATTCTCTTGCAAATACACCTGATAATAAACCAATAATTAAGTAAATAAATGTCGCATTATATAATTTCTTCATTTTATTCCTCCTGTTGTAAACTTTCTATATTCGCTACAATCATTTTACGGAAAGTTTATGAACGGAATATGAATAAAATATTACATCCTATTTTCAAATAAAAAGCCATTTTGTTTATATTGGTTTACCCATTTCAAAATTACGGTGTCTCTTATACCAATAGCTTTACTAATTTCTCGGTAACTTTCATTTCCGTTCAAATAACGTTGAACGATGTATATTTTTTCATCAGTTGTGAATTTAACCATAGAAAAACTGCACCTCCAATTGTTAGACTGTGTCTAACAATTGGGGTGCAGTTCAGTTTTTAATGGTGGGATGCTCTTTTATAATTTATTCATTATTGATTATTTTCCATCCTGTAAGTTTCTAGCTTAATTTAAACCATTGCTTCAGTTTCTATAATTACTAAAATTACCCTTTTCTCATAACCGTCTAATATTCCTAGAATTTCCGGGATTTTTGAGTTCATGCGGTTAAGCCCTCTCAATTATTTTAGAACTTAACTAATCTTAGTTTGTAACTCCATTCCAAACATCGACATCATTATCATCTAAAATGGCTTTGATTTTATCTTTCTCAAAAACTACCAGATATTCATAAGGTAAGGCTAAAACTTGAATAATTGAAGGTCTAATTTTTAGTAGCTGATATGCGTAATATGCTTCTAATTCACCGTCAGTTTCTTCTGTTTCATCGACAGGACCGATATACCAACCAGAATCACCTTTGTCACAATCCCTAGCTCTTTGTAAATAAACCTCATCTAGTTGTAACACATTTTTTGAAGTCACTATTTTATCGCTAAACTTTATTGTTTCACCGTCAATATTTAACTGACGTAAACAATGTACTTGTTCTAATTGCACCCATAAAGCAATTGTTAGATCATCTGTAGTATCCTTAAATGGATTTTTTGTATAATCTGGGGCAATAATATGATACCCATCTTCACGTTTGGATAGAACAAAAATAGACCAACCAACTTGCATAGAAAATCTATCAACTAATTTGTTATCTTCTACTTTAGTTAGCAAATACAATAACTTTTCTATCTGGGGGCCTAAATGTTCTTCTGCTGTAGCTATTATCTTTTTACCACCTATATTTTTAACTATTGTTTTCAATGGATTGTAACCTCTCTTTTATTGATTTTTTCAAAGCTTCTCTAGCCACTGCTTCACGTTCTAACATTTCTAGTCTTATAATTTCCGGAACCTTACCGTATTTAGGGTGCCCCGGCCATGTACTCCAATCTTTTGCATTCTTAGAAGCATTTGTTGGTTTTCCAAGTCCAACAAAGTTTACATCCATATTAAGCACTTCTATTTGTTGTTCTCTCGGTAATAGGTCAAAACCTTCCATGTCCGTTATTTCTTTCATTGAAACAATGTGGTCAGCTTCAAGTTTTTCCACTTCATAACCATATACAGGATCAATTTTGGGTACGTCTGTATTTACGCTTTTTCTTATCCTATTATTGGGTGTTCTCTTCCTTAAATCTTTATATTCCTCTTTTGAAACCGCAAATTGATTTAATAAGTCTTTCGCTTCTTGGTATGCCCCACCAAGTTCATATTTTATAGAACTTTCTCCAACATCAGCATAAGCCAAACGGTTTCCAGTGTTCAACTTAAAATCAGTTAATACATTTCTATATGCAGCAGAATTAGTCATAAACGACTTTCCTTTTGCTAGGTTGCCAGCGATTGCTAACTTCCCTGCTTGTCCTGCTTTACTAAGACCTTTATCACCAATAAAACCTGTTAATAATGATGCTACACCATAGGCAGCATAGTGCTCTCTACTTTCCATATCTCCGTTCCAGAAATCATTAATAAATGAATCTGATAAAGTATTCCATGCAGCAGGAAGTGTTTCTTTATAATTAATAATTGCATCTCGCATGTTTAACCACGTTTCTTTATCGCCTAAAGCTACGAATCCTTCCCATGCATCTACAGCACCATCTACAAAACCTGTAGAAATACCAGTCCATGCATCACTTAGATCCTTTTTCTCTCTTTCCCAAGCCTTCTCGAAGTCAGATTTAGGCGAAATTTTACCGCACATTGCACCTTCTTCAATTGAATTATCAGCCTGACGATTCCTATCTTCTGTAATCGCCTGGATAGAAGTCGTCCACTCCATATTCAATCCTTGTATACTAAATGTACCACTTGCAGGACTAAAACCTTTTCCACTTTGTACTTCTGCAAGACCTGTAGCAATACTATTAGCTAATTGAATTGCTGTAGCATAGTTATTGCTAGACGTTTGATTAAATTCATGTAGATGGTCTAACTTTTCTTGAAGTTTTTTCCTCATGACAGTAAAAAGATTTGCCATAGCGTCTATACCTGGTATTGGCATAGTTTGAGTGATGGCTTCCATACTTGCTTTCATTCGGTCAATCTCTCGAATTTGTTCTAATATTTCTTGTTCAATTACATCTGCCTGAGCTACTTGTGATTGAAATTGACTTGGAAATGCATCGTTCTGACGTATTAATTCTTCACATAAGTATATGATTCCTTGTGCTAAAGGGCGAAAGGTTTCTGCGAAAAATGCTTTTGCACTATCGTAAGTTTGCCCTTGTAGAACGGTATCACTTGTAAAAGCATCAATCGATTGAATGGCTTGTTCCATACCTTGAATGGTAGCTGTACATACAGCATTCATGCTTTGAGTTTGGCTTTGTACTTCTCCCAAATACATATTTAAACTCATGCATTGACCTCCCTTGCTAATTGTTGTTGCTGGTAGGATAGGTCGTTTTCTGAATCACTAAGGTCTCGTCTTTCTTTAAGTAATGTTTCTTTTTGATTTTCTAATTCAAATGTAAGTTTTCGCTCAATGTGTTGTGCTTCTTGACGGATATTTATAAAGAAATGAGATAACTCTTTATCGTTGTGCCAAGTTTCTAAAATACGGTTAAATAAGCGGTTGCTTCGATTTTTCAATTCGTGAAAATCAGCTTCCGCTTGTTCCTGAGTTCGAAGCGCAGATTGATTTCGGTCCTGTTCTTCAAATACACTTCGTAATTTTTGATTTAACTGTTTAATTTGTTTTTTGATATCTCGATCCATTTTTTTCCTCCTAAAGTTTTATCTTTACGAAGGTGGTCATATTAGCGGAAAGTATTGTGAAGCTCGTGATCCATTCTCTCAAACTCTTTGGCTACCGAATGAATATTATCGACCGCTTGTTGAAAGGCGGTGGAAAATTGTTTCGTCAAATCTAAAACTTGTTGGTTCGCTTCTTGTGCTTTTGAATTAACTGAAAGCGTAGTACGTGTCGCCTTTTTTATAGAACGATTTGTTGCGCTTTGGATTGTATCTGAAGCTGCCCTCATTTGCGTTGCGATTTGTGTAGCGCTTTGAAAATTACTTTGAAATTGTCCCATCGTATAAACCCCTTCTATACTTAATAGAGCATGAAAATTATACCATATTAGTATAGATTTTTATATTGATAGAGAACCTTTGTTGGTAGGGCGTTTTTTAGAGTACGAAAGGTAATTCAATTATAAAAATAGCCTATCATCTTTTAATATTAATTGGGAATTTATAATGTACTTACACTACATTAATATTTAATATTTATTTTTTAAAATTTCACATGTGGTAAAATAATAAATTGATGAAAAAGGGGACGAAATATCAGTAAATAATTCACCGCAATATAAAGTAAAAAACTGCACCTCCAATTGTTATTCGTGTCTAACAACTGGAGGTGCAGTTCACTTTTCAACTTATTTTAGATTTTCTATTGTGAAAGCACCCGGAAGTAACTGCTCAACAGTCACTTCTTTTTCATCACCTTTTACATTCGTTAATAATACAGGCATTTTCGGGTCACAGAATTCAGCAATTACTTGTCTACACGCACCACATGGTGAAATCGGTCCATCAGTTTCTCCTGTAACAACTAAGTAACTAAAATCGCGCTCACCTTCTGATACTGCTTTAAATATTGCTGTTCTTTCTGCACAGTTACATAAACCGTAAGAAGCATTTTCTATATTACAACCAGTATAGATTTTCCCTTCTTTCGTAACTAACGCTGCGCCAACAGGAAATTTAGAATACGGAATATACGCTTTCGATAACATCTTGTTTGCTTCTTCAATATATTTTTTCTTATCCATATTATTTCCCCCTCAAAGTAAATGAAATAATGATTAGTCAGTAATAACTGTATGAACTAATTTAGGAGCCACTGCTGTTTCAGCGATAGAGATGTTCTCATAAATTTTTGCTTTTACATCTTCTACATTTTCACGATTTGCGTAGATTGTTACGAACGGCTCGCCTTCTTTTACTGCATCGCCAACTTTTTTGCGTAACATTAAACCTACTGCTAAATCAATTTCATCTTCTTTTGTTGCGCGGCCAGCACCAAGTAACATAGCTGCGATACCGATTTCATCTGCAACAATGTTAGAAATAACACCTGAAGTTTTTGCAGGTACATCAATTACATACTTCGCTTGTGGCATTTTTTCTGGATTGTCTACAATTGAGCTATCTCCGCCTTGATTGCTTAAGAACTCTTTAAATTTCTCAGTTGCTTTTCCGTTTTTCATCACTTCAATTAGCATTTCACGAGCTTCTTCTAACGTATTTGCTTTTTTCGCAAGTACGACCATTTGACTTCCTAATACAAGTACTAATTCTGTTAAATCTTCTGGACCTTCACCTTTTAACGTATCAATTGCTTCTTTCACTTCTAGAGCATTACCAATCGCAAACCCAAGAGGTTGTGACATATCTGAAATAACTGCCATTGTTTGACGTCCTACGTTATTTCCGATACGTACCATTGCATGTGCTAATTCTTTTGCATCTTCTTCTGTTTTCATAAATGCACCAGCACCTGTTTTTACATCAAGTACGATTGCGTCAGCACCAGCTGCAATTTTTTTACTCATAATTGAACTTGCGATTAAAGGAATTGAGTTAACAGTTCCTGTTACGTCACGTAATGCATAAATCTTTTTATCTGCAGGCGTTAAGTTTCCTGTTTGTCCAATAACAGCTACTTTGTCACGGTTTACAATATCGATGAACTGCTCTTTCGTAATTTCAACGTGGAATCCTTCTACCGCTTCTAATTTATCAATTGTTCCGCCAGTATGTCCTAAACCACGACCAGACATTTTTGCTACTGGTACGTCTAAAGCAGCAACTAATGGTCCTAATACTAAAGTTGTTGTATCACCAACACCGCCAGTTGAATGTTTGTCTACTTTAATTCCTTCAATTGCTGATAAGTCGATCGTTTCTCCAGACTCAACCATCGCCATCGTTAAATCTGCACGTTCGCGATCTGTCATATCTTTAAAGAAGATTGCCATTGCAAGTGCACTCACTTGATAATCAGGAATACTTCCGTCTGTATATCCATTAATAAAGAATTTGATTTCTTCAGTCGTTAATTCTTTGCCGTCACGTTTTTTCGCGATAATATCTACCATTCTCATTACAATCACCATTCCTTTTTATATTATATAAATCTATTAAAATAATAAACCAACGATTGTTGCTGATAAGAAACTTACTAATGTTGCACCGAATAGTAATTTCAAACCAAATCTTGCGACTACATTCCCTTGCTTTTCATTTAAGCTCTTAACTGCTCCTGCAATAATCCCAATTGAAGAGAAGTTTGCAAATGAAACTAAGAATACAGAGATAATCGCTGTCGTTCTATCTGAGAAATTAAAGTTTCCTTGTGCTAAATCTGTCATAGCGACAAATTCATTTGATACTAATTTTGTTGCCATAATATTTCCGGCATTAACTGCTTCATGCCAAGGTACACCCATAATAAATGCAAATGGTGCAAATGCATACCCAAGAATTTCTTGGAATGAAATACCGATTACACCTTTAAATACTGCATTAATGAATGCGATAAGAGCTACGAAACCAATTAACATAGCTGCTACTGTAATCGCAACTTTAAATCCATCAATAATGTATTCCCCTAATACTTCAAAGAAAGTCTTTTTCTCTTCTTCTTGTACTTCTAACATATCTTCTTCCTCAGTAACTTCATACGGGTTAATGATAGAAGCAATGATGAAGCCACCGAATAAGTTAAGCACTAAAGCGGTTACAACATATTGTGGTTTTAATAAAACCATATATGATCCAACGATAGACATAGAAACTGTAGACATTGCTGATGCACATAATGTATACATTCTTTTCTCTGGCAATAACCCTAGTTGTTTCTTAACCGAAATAAATACTTCCGATTGTCCTAAAATCGCCGATGCCACAGCGTTATATGATTCTAGTTTCCCCATTCCATTTACTTTACTTAATGCTAGACCAATAGATTTCACAATAATAGGTAATACTTTAATATGTTGCAAAATACCTATTAAGGCTGATATAAATACGATTGGCATTAATACACTTAAAAAGAACGAAAACTCTTTTTGATTTGCTAATCCACCAAATACGAAATTCACACCGTCAGCGGCATATTTTAATAGCTCTCCAAAACCATCTGCTATTCCGCTAATTAATATATTCCCTACACTTGTATTTAATAATAGAAACCCCAAAATGAATTGTAATATAACCATCGTTATGATTGGACGATATTTGACTTTCTTTCTATCATTACTAGCAAGCCAAGCGATACCTAAAATCAATACGAGGCCAAAAACACCGATTAAGTATTTCATAAGCCGTTTCCTCCCATTCGTATCCGCTTACATTTTTTTCAATTATTAAAGCAATAGATATACTTTAAACGTATATCTATTGCTTTAAGCTTTTATCGATTAGTAGTTATCTGTAGCACCTTTTGCATCATTTAATACGATTGCAACACTAGCACTTGCTCCAACGCGAGAAGCTCCAGCAGCTACCATTTTGTCTGCATCTTCACGTGTACGAACACCGCCAGATGCTTTTACACCAACGTTTGGTCCTACTGTTTTACGCATTAATGCGATATCTTCAGCAGTCGCTCCGCCAGTTGAGAATCCAGTTGAAGTTTTTACGAAATCAGCACCAGCTTTTACTGATAATTCACAAGCACGTACTTTCTCTTCATCTGTTAATAGGCAAGTTTCAATGATTACTTTTACAAGAGCTTTTCCTTTTGCTGCTTGTACTACTTCATAAATGTCTTTTTCAACAAATTCGTTATCGCCATCTTTTAAAGCGCCTACGTTGATTACCATATCAACTTCAGTTGCACCTTTTGCGATAGCATCTTTTGTTTCAAATGCTTTTGTTTCAGTAGTGCTTGCTCCTAATGGGAAACCGATTACAGTACAAACGTCTACATCATGTCCAGCTAGTTCATCAGCCGCTAATTTTACCCATGTTGGGTTAATACAAACAGAAGCGAATTTATATTCCTTTGCTTCTTCGATTACTTTCATAACATCTTCTTTAGTAGTATTAGCTTTTAAAATTGTATGGTCAATTAACTTTGCAATGTTCATTATCTTCACTCCTCATATCTTTTAACAACTTCATTCTAACTCTTAGTTGAACAAATG
Organism: Bacillus sp. ok061; assembly: GCF_900108285.1. Lineage (NCBI taxonomy): Bacteria > Bacillati > Bacillota > Bacilli > Caryophanales > Bacillaceae > Bacillus > Bacillus sp. ok061. Next base: position 52,101 of record NZ_FNUW01000019.1, read on the forward strand.
TAAATACACTTTTGAAATTTTGTTCATTCTTTTTTAAAAGGCATTTTCTTGTAGTAAATAAAGTGCATTCTAACAAAGAACACTTCATATATAATCAAATTTTCTATGTTAACAATGGTAGTATGTATCTCCATATCCATAATTATTTTTAAAAAGGCAATTTGTGTTCAAAAAAGACTCCTATCATTCATACATAACAAAATAAAAGGAGTTCTCAAAATTAACATTTTGAGAACTCCTTTTATTTCTAACCTTTTTCATAATGTAACAGTTCTTTTGCTGTATGCTGATCGATAATTAATACATTTGCATACCCGCCACGTAACGCACCATCAATTGCTTTTATTTTTCTATTACCACCTGCAACTAAAATAGAGCGTTTCTTTAATTTCAGTTCCTCTAACTCAATTCCAATTGTACGCTGATTAATCTCTTCGCTACTAATATTTCCGTCTCCATCAAAGAAACGTGAACAAATGTCACCGACTGATTGTTTTTTGAGTAAACTTGTTTCATCCTTATCGAAATAACCTAATCGGAATAACAGCGCTTCGTCTCGCACTGTTCCTACAGTGAAAACTGCAATATTCGCTTGTTTCCCCATTTCGATAATGTGATGAATATGTCGATCCTGCTCTACTAATTCTTTTGTCACTGCATTATCAAATATAACTGGAAGAGGTAGATTTCTTGGCGTCGTTTGAAAAGCATCTGCAAATAAAGCTATCGTCTCATTCGCATATGTATTTACACTCGAATGACTAATGCCACCTTTTAGCTGGACAACCTCTACCCCTTTTACATGTTGCGGTACGATTTTTCTAGCAATTTCATACATCGTCATTCCCCAGCTTACACCAACAATATCACCGTTTTTAACCGTCTTTTCCATATACTCAGCAGCATATTTACTTATATACTTTGTAATCGTTGCATATTCCGGTACTGGAGAAAACACAACATGTGCCTCTAACAAGTTGTACTTTTCTTTCAGTAAATTCCCGACGTTATCTAAATCCGCAAATGGATCGGCGATGCTAATTTGAACAAACCCTTTTTCTTTCGCGTACTTTAACAATCTAGAAATCGTCGGTCTTGAAATATTTAATTTGTTAGCAATTTCTTGCTGACTATAATCTGATTGATAATATAATCTTGCAACTTCAACGCTTAATTGTTGTTTATCTTTTTCCATAGTAACTCATTACAAATCCCTTCCTGTATTTCCCTTTCGTTACAAGCATTATACAGCTTTATGCAAAAAAATTCGACTACCGAATTTTATTTAACTGAACTTCTATTACGCTTATTATATATAATGAAATCGTTCAATAAGAAACATGAAACATCATCTAAAGACTACCTTTGCTAAAATCTATTCAAATACCCCTCATAAACAAAAGATACTGTCCATAAGGGGTATGTATTCAATTTAACTTTATAAAAATTGGATGGAAACACTGCAAGTTCTCACTTATTTAGAATAAGAGAAAAGATGATGTTTTATTTGTTCAATAAAATAATGGTGGTGTATATTATCGTTAGATACGCGACTTGCCATAATAGCTCCCTCCATTGAAGATGCAAGAAAAGAAGCGAGCGATATAATATCTATATCTTCTTTAAGTTCTTGTTTCTCTATTCCTTCTTTTATGAGAGAAGCCATTAACATTACTGTATCATCATAACCTTTTGCTGCTGCTTTTTGTAATTCTGGAAATACTCCAGTACTTTCAATTGCGCTATTAAGTAATGGACAGCCTCCAGCAATAGGAGGATTATTAGCTGCATCTTGATATACAAGGAAAATTGCAAGGACTTTATCGATTGCTGTCTTTTTATTTTCCATTGCTTTATGAAAATGACTCCACATAATCTCACCACTTTTGTCGTAGGCAGCAAGGACAATTTCTTCTTTACTTTTGAATCTACGATAAATAGATCCCTTAGGTAGTTCAGTAGCTGTCATTATATCCTGTATGGATGTGCGAGTTATCCCATTAGTATTAAATAAATATAAAGATGTTTCAATAATTTTTTCTTTAATCTTATCAACTTTAGTCATACTTTGTAATCCTCCTAATAAAAACGAGCTTAATATTCCAGGTGATATTTACCATCTATTTTCTTGAATTTTTTTGTAAGTATAAATAAGTTTGGAACAAAAATATATTATCCATCCCTATATTATGTGAACCTCAAACAATACAGTTTGAAAAGAGGTAATCAAATTGTATTATCTATATCATTCAAATGAATTTTCTGTCAAAATTAACATGTCCAATTATTTAATTCAGTCCTGTTATACAACTAATTTCACCTACAATCGTAGAAGGTGTAAAAATATATAGTTAATTTTAACGTATAGACTATGATTATTATATATAATTTTTATTAATATGTTTAGCTAAAGTGTTTGAACTACCCCCACTTTCACTTCATTCTATAAAAGATTAACCATTAATGATTACTGGAATTAAATTGTAACAAAGCAACTGAAATATAAATATATTTGCTTTTTACCATTTTGATTTTGTTAAAAGGGTTTAAAAAACTAGAAACTTGTAGTATCATTAGATTTCGATTCAGACCGAACCGTCCGGTTTGTAATATAAATATATTTAGAAGGAGAACGTTATGCAGAAAGAAAAATCAAAGATTATAGGTAATTTAATTACGGGGGCAATAAAGTGAACTTTATAAGAATGAATAAAAAAGAAATTATTATGCTAATAGTTTATACAATGTTTGCACTACTTCAAATTGGCTTGTTCATATTATTTGGCCTATCACTTTTAACTAACAGCAATTTAGTTGAATCAGAATTTGCTCTTAGTGCCATCGGTTTGACTGTACCTGCTATTGTAGGAATAATTTTCTTTAGGAAAGAAATTATTGAAAGTTTTACTTATTTTAAAGAGAAAACAATTTTGAAAATAGTAAGTATTCCTATGGTGGTTTTATTTACGGTAATTGTGGAACAGTCTGTTATGCATTTTCTAGCAACTGATCAGCCAGAGAACCAAGAACAGCTCCTTGAAACAGGTACGGGGATACCTCTTATTTTCACATTGCTAGTATTTGGTATTCTAGGACCATTGCTTGAAGAAATTGTGTTTCGTCATATAATATTAAATCGTTTTTCACATTATATTGGTACTGCTATTGCATCTATCATTTCGATTATAATTTTTACAGTTCTTCATACGAACCAGCTTTCGGATATTGCTATTTATTTACCTGGCTCGGTGATACTTACTGTGGCTTATCTTATTTCTAACAGATCCATTGCATATGTTATGGCGATACATATGTTAAATAATTCTATCACTTTTATTCAATTACATATGTCATAACAAGACATATGTAATTGAAGGTTTTGATGCAAAAATACTCTATGTTTCTATCGAGTATTTTTTGGCACCAGAACCACTTTTCTAAGGCATAAGAAATCTTATCAAAACTATAACTTATTAGGAGAGTGTCAGTCATGATTGTAACAACAACTTCTGGAATTCAAGGTAAAGAAATTATTGAGTATATTGATATTGTAAATGGTGAAGCTATTATGGGTGCAAACATTGTCCGCGATTTATTCGCTTCAGTTCGTGATGTTGTCGGTGGCCGTGCTGGTGCTTATGAAAGTAAGCTAAAAGACGCTCGTGATATTGCGATGGACGAAATGAAAGAACTTGCAAAACAAAAAGGTGCGAACGCTATCGTCGGCATTGACGTAGATTACGAAGTTGTTCGTGATGGAATGTTAATGGTTGCTGTAAGTGGTACAGCTGTACGTATATAAATAAAAAAACGGTTCCCCTTGGAATTTATACTTTGAGGGGAAATCCTGGTTCTGTTGCAGATTTTAAAGAATAACAAGAGATGTTGATAAATCATTGTACGTCGAAAAAACACAGTTTGAGTGTAAACTGTGTTTTTTTATATAGAGGCACCATCCCATCACTATCAAGCTAAAATTTTGTGTTAACTTGTACAAAATGTCCATTTTTTCGCTTTGGGGTAATTTTGAATCCTTAAGTTTATGGGCATGTGGCGTTACCCTAATACTGTACAACTTTTTTATAAATGGTTGTAAGGTTCTACGTTTTTGACCATTCTGTACAACGATAACTTTGGTTTATTGATTTCACCTGTAATCTGGTAGCCTATCCTCTGATACAATTTAATGGCAAGTTGGTTCTCTTTCTTTACCGTCAGAGAGCATTTGGCAAAGCCTTGCAGCGAAGCTTGTTCCTCAGCAAACTCAATTAGTCTGGTACCTATCCCTAGTCCTCGACTTTCGGGCAGTAAGGCAATTGTTCCGATGTGAAACTCGTCATCTTCTCCCTCCTTCAAGGTAAACATGGAATAAAGCATTTTGATATTCAGAATGTTATAAACAACAAAACCCAGCTTTCGGAACGAAAGCAGCTGTTTAAAAGTGGGCCAGGCAAGACGATTTAAAACGGGTATGGGATAGCAAGTAATCATCCCTAAAGTTTTCCCGTCCATTTGAGCTTCATAGGCGTATTGATGACTAAAACGGTTGTTCTCCTGCCGCCATAGCTTACAAAATGTCCAATCGACTGTGTTCTTCTCCTCAGACCCTGCAAGTGGAAACGCCATGTATTCCAATGCCATTACATTTAGCTGGGCGCCGACCATGGATTGATGAACAGCCTTTACAATAGAGATTTGATTCATTTCCTATTGCTCCTTTTCACTTTCTATATTATTAATATTAATTATCATGGATTTGAATCAGTTCACTTCCCTCTCAATTCATCCTTAGCTTTGAAACCATAATAAAATGTATTTAAAACAAGCTCTGCAGCAGATTTTTTAGCCACATTTCCTTCATGTACCTGTTCCCAGGTATGGAAAAGCAGAGCATAAAGCGTATTCAAAATCCATTCGCTGCTAACTGTTTGCTGAAAGTAACCTCTTTGTTGTAGCAATTCAATAACGCGTCTTAAGGGTTCCCTCAGCTTCTCTTCTGCTTCACCTAATTCTTTGTTGTTAAATACAGATGCATCATGACCTAGAAAATAGATTTTGTCACCTAAAGGGATTAACGCTTCAATGAGTTCCGGGATATAGTTTTCGCTTCTTTCCTCATCCAGTGGAATCTGGTTTACAGTATCACTTACCAGTTGTATAGCCCGATGGCCCAAGAACAGCATCAATTTCTCCCTGCTTTCGACGTAGCGATGGAGTGTAGCAATTCCAATTCCCGCATATTCCGCAATTTCATTCATCGAAGCAGTAGGATTTTCAACAAGCAATATAGTAGCTGAATCAAGAATTGCATTAAATCTCGCTTCCTTCAACGCTGACAAGTCTTTCTTCATCGTCAATCTCTCCCTTTTTCTGTATAAAGTCGTCATTTTTGATAGATAAATATATCATTTGATATTATAATAAACAATCTCAAATAAAGTGTCCAGCTGCTGAATGTAGCTTTTCAAAAAGAATTTATTCCTGAAACTGATAGTACTTTGAATGTTTCATTTTTAGCATTTCATTATTTAGATAACGATGAAGAAATTAAATTCTTTAATGTAATAAATACAAGAGCCAAAGGAAATGGTAGGAGTTACTTTCTGCATAAAGTTATCGGTTTATTTTAAAATTCACTTCCGGGTATTTGGTTATCAGCCTTTTAAGGGTTGAGCCGTCATCCTTCTGTTTTACATACTGGTCAAAAAATGCCAGGCTGAATTCGTTAATAATATGATGAACTTCCTTTGGATTTTCACCTGGGCTCTGCAACAGAGGTGAGAACAAATGTAAATCGGTAAAGCTTGTATGATCCGTATGAGGAATGACCATTGACATACCACCGCCAGCTAACCCGCGTCCGTATCGCTCCCTCACTTCAAAGGGATCTGCTTCATCAGGCTCTTCTGCATTCATGAGCAGAAATGGTTTTCCAATGCCACTTTCAGGCAAGATTTCACCATACAATGTACCATCCATATTGATAGCTGCTTTGACACGAGAATCTTTTGCAAGTATTTGTGCTGCGGTAGCTCCACCGTAAGAGTGGCCAAACATTCCAATTCGCGAGGTATCCAGTCTTCCTGTAAAGAAACCGGTCTCATCGTTTTCGTTAAGTTTCTCTATCTGATTAAGGACAAAGCTGACATCTTCCTCCCATAATTTTATGTGACTATCTCCTTCATCAGTTAAATTGATGGGCTGTACATAAGCAGTTCGACCACCTGGAAAGACGGTAGCTGCAGCATCAAAGGTATGATCGATACTTAGAACAATATATCCTTGACTAGCCAACTCCTCAACTTGAAACGTGTTTTGATTACGAAAACCATTAAAACCATGAGAGAAGAGTAATATGGGATAGTGATTCTCTGAGTCTGAGAGTTGTAAATCCATAAACGAATGAGACTTTACCAATTCCATGTGGCTGAATGCAAATGCAGGAATAGACAATGTTTTTTCCAATCCCTTGGAAAGCTCATTTATGTTACGAATATAAGGTTCTGGATCCCCCTTGCTTTTTTCAGCTGCAGGATACCAAATTTGCACCATCAGTTCGCGCCGATTATTTGGATTTTTCGAATATGGTTCATTTCTCTGATGATCAACCCAATGATATAGCTTCGTACCGATCCTATGTGGACCAGTTGGTTCTTCAAATGAAAATACTGGCATAAGTAAGGGTAGCGCAACTGCTACAAACAAATAGATACATAGTAACGAAGTCTTAACTATGAATATACCCGAACTTCTAAAGCCCTTTTTCTGCCCAGTTAATAAATAGCATAAAATTAAGATAACTGGGGATACATATGCCGGAATCATCTGCCACCTAAAACCTTCTGCCAATAACTGAACTGTAACCATTACAACGGCAATCAAAGTAGCTAATTTAGACCACTTTTTCGTTTCTCTGCCTATTAACAGTATCCAACTCAATAGACTAAAATTCACTACTATCAAAACAACTTCCCAGAAATTCATTGGCCTATCTCCTTTGCATGCATTTTACTTCTAATTAAAGAGGTTGTTTTCAGCCTAAGCAAAAGCAGGTGAAACACCTATATAGTTGCACCGATTATGCTAATCGTTTCATCCACTCTACTCCTTTATTCAAATTAAAAACTTAAAATGCCCAGCTACCTTTACGGAAAATTGGTTCTACAGTTCCATCTGGTAGAATACCGTCGATGTCCATCTCACTGCTGCCAATCATAAAGTCCTCATGTGTTACTGAAATATTTGCCCCTAACGTTTCAAGCTGATCGTTTGCTAGATCTCTTCCACCCTCTAAGCAAGTTGGATAAGCTTTACCAATCGCTAAATGGTTCGATGCATTTTCATCAAACAATGTATTAAAATATAAAATTCCCGATGCTGAAATTGGTGATTCATGTGGTACAAGTGCTACTTCACCTAAATAGCAAGAGCCTTCATCCACATTAATAAGCTCTTGTAATAAATCATGTCCTACCTGTGCTTCAGCTTTAACAATTTTTCCTTCTTCAAATGTCAGTTTAAAGCCATCGATAATATTCCCTTGATAAACTAATGGTTTTGTATTGCTTACATAGCCATTTACACCTTGTTTCATCGGTAACGTATAAACCTCTTCTGTCGGCATATTAGCCATAAAGATAGTATTATCAGGAGTTTTACCACCTCCAGTAACCCATTTATGCTGTGGTGCTAATGCAATTGTTAAATCAGTACCTGGCGCTGTATAGTGAAGCTTCATATATTTTTTATCGTTCAGTAGGACCGCACGAGATTCTAAATTTTTTACATGTTCACGCCATTTTTCAATAGCACTGCCGTCACCAATACGAACAGCTTTAAAAATAGCCTCCCATAATGCTGGTACTTGATCCTCAGTTGCTAAACCTGGGAACACCTTCGATGCCCACTTTGGTGAAGGAACTGCTACCATCGACCAAGCTATTGAATCCTTCATTACGGCGTTGCGATTGTTTCTCAGAGCAGCTCCTGCTACCTTTTGATAGGTAGCTAGACGATCAGATGAAATACCTGTAAATTTATCAGGATCTGTAGCATCTATCATTAATAGTGCTCCTTTACGTTCGATCAGCTCATCATTCATTTTGACTATCCACTCTGGGAAGCGATTAAATTCTTCATCTGAGGCATAATCAAAGTAAGCACGTTCCATTTCTTCATCCGAAAAATTAACATGAACACGCCCTGCCCCAGCCTTATAAGCCTCTTTCACAATTATACGGGCGAAATCCAATGCATCCACTGATGTATTGACTAATAAGTATTGCCCTGGTTGAATATTGACACCGATTTTCACCGTAAGTTCTGCATATGCTTGTAATTTTTCTTCAAAAGTCATATTATTTACCTCGCTTTTATTAAATTGGTTTTGAATTCCCCTCACTAACTTACTTTCATACCATACTTTCTGAACAGGTTTTCTCAGAATTTCCATTTTCTATTTTTTACATTTTTTATCAGGACATGATAACAACTAATGGATTTTTTCTACTACTCATATATTTAATTTCTAAACTTTGATTCAATTAATATTGATTTGTTTTTCAAAAAATCTAATCGAAGGGTATCAAACACTACATAAAGTTATAGAGTTCTTTATTGTGAAAGCTCACTCAGTTCTTCCCAATCTTTTCAATGCTGCTGTACCTAAAGACTTACCATCAATGGGGCGTTTAACATTCTCAATCACTCCTTTATCTTTACAAAAGCATTTTTGATAGATAAACATATCATTTGATATAAGATTAAATCATTTTAAATGAATTATCAAGCCATAAAATTTAATTTTTAAAAAATTCGGTAAAAAACCCACATGAAAATGGATTCTATCAAAGGGAGCGATAACGAAAAGATTTTTATACACACATGGATAAAACACATGACAAACTTATATATAATTGCAAGTTCAACTCTCACAAAAAACAGGATAAAAAAATAAACAGCAGAACTAGTCCACTGTTTACTTTGCCACACCTTCATGTAATTTTTCTGTATAATCCTTTACATCTTTCCAGCTATCTTTCGCTGTATGTAAATCTTCTTTTATAAACGTAAACTCTTCTGGAGTAATTCCTTTTACGTTTTGTAGTAAATTATTATATTTTGCACCTACTGTATACCATTGATTTGATATGTTTTGTAGTGCTGTAATTGCTGCATCAATTGTTTCTGTCATGTTTGTTGTTTTATTTTTTACATCAGTCAAAATTAAGACTTCTGCTTGTGCTCCTGAAATTCTATCTTTTAAATTGGCGATTTCTCTTTCTGCATTTGCGATATCTTTTTTCGCAACCGCAATCATCGGCCCGCCAGCAAGACATGTTATTAGCGCTACGCAAAGTACGCCACCAGCAATGACCATATCATTACTCTTTTTAATTGAATCGTTATATGTATTTATTTGTTGCTCTAGAGCTGGAATACCAGCATTCGTACTTGCCAATATCGCTGTTAACTGATTTGTATCCTCTTTGAAACTATTTGTATCTTTCGCCATTCTATCGCGAAAAGCTTTCAAATTTCCTAATAATCCATCTACCTCATTTTGATTCTTTACAATATCCGCATACAACTTTTCTAAATCCGCTTTTAATTTTCCGCTATCCTTTTGATCAATCGCTATTAACATGTCATTATAATAAGATTGGAAAGTATTATTGTAATTAATAATATTTTGATCCGTTTTCATAATTTGAGGCTTCATATTATTTAACCAATATGCTGCATTAACTTTTGCATCTCTTTGATGCTGAATCATATTCCCTTTAAATTCACTATTAATCGAACTTATTTTACTTAAATCCGTCTCTTGTTGATTTTGAATTAATTTTGCATATGAATCCATTGCAAATATACTTGATGTCGTTTGTGCCATTACATCTTGGAATCCAGCTGGTCCAAGAGAATAGTTTTTCACATTTTCTTGTAACACCTTTACATTTTGTTCTGCTGCAAAAGGATGTAAAGGAAATGCGTTACTTGTTGCCACCCCAGCAATCATTACCGCTAAAAGACATTTTTTATAAAATCGTTTCTGCATATTTTTCACCTATTCTCTTTATAAGGATATCAAAAGCTCCTGCTCACAACTGAACAGGAGCTTCAAATCATTCATCAACACTTAACGCTCTAACGATTCGTATTCGATTATGCTTTTTTCGTATCTACTACTTTAATATCTTCAGCATAAATCTTTTCTGCATAGTCTTTAATGTTTTTCCAGCTATCTTTCGCAATGTTTAAATCTTCTTTAATGAAAACTAGGTCGTTTGGACTAATAGAATCTACATTTTGAAGTAAAGAATTGTATTTTGATCCCATTGTGTACCATTGGTTTGAAATATTTTGTAACGCTGTAATTGCAGTATCAATTGTATTTGTTAAATACTCTGTTTGTGTTTTAATGTTCGTTAATCCTGCTACTTCTAATTGCGCAGTTGTAACTTGTCCTGTTATCTTTTGAATTTCTGCTTGTGCATTATCAAGCTCTTTCTTCGCTAATACGATTCCAGCTGTACCACCGCCTACAGCTGCTGCACCACCTGCAATTAATGCTACTCCTAGCGGTGTTCCTGCGCCCGTAGCAATAACTACTGCACCACCGATAATTGCAATTGGTCCTAGAGCTGTCGCGACAGATGAACCGATAATAATTGCATTATATTTACTAATTGCTTCATTGTACGTTGTAATTTGATTTTGCAGAAGCGGAATTCCTGCATCTTGACTAGCTAATATAGATGTAATTTGATTTGCATCACCCTTGAAGTTTTGCGTATCCGAAGTCATTTTATTTCGGAATTTCTTCAAGTCTTCTACTAACTGATCCACTTGCGCTTTATTTTCATTAATACTACTTGATAATCTAGTTAAGCCTTTCGTAAGAGTCGCTTTATCCTTTGCATCAACTGCAGCAACTAAAGTATCATAATAGTTTTGGAATTTCGTATTGTAGTTAATGATATTTTGATTCGTTGAAATAAGCTGTGGTTTTAATACATCTAACCATTGCTTCGCATTTCCTCTCGCTGTATCTTGATGCTGAATGACTTTTCCTTTTAAAGCCGCATCAACAGACGATACATTTCCAAAGTTAACATTACCTTGTTTAATAATTGTTAAAGCATACAGATCCATTACTAAAGCATTTGAACCTGTTCTTTCCATTGCATCTTTTAAGCCTTCTGGTCCTAATGAATATTCTTCATAGTCATTATAAGCTTTTGCTACCGCATGAACTGGAGCTTGTTTCACTGTGCTTTCAGCTGCATACGTATGGGCTGGCATAATGTTTCCTCCTGCAAATACTGCCATAAGTGCTGATAGAGCCATTACTTTATATGGTTTTTTTGTCATTTTTCTTCTCTCCCTATATCGCTAATTATTTTTCTGCTTAATGTACTTCAACGTTTGTAACGTAATCTTCAAATTGATTTGTTTGTTTATTCATTTCATCACTTACTTTTTTAATTTGATTGAAATGTTTTTGAAGTAAACTACTGTCTGTATACGTGCCTTCTTCAACATTCTTTTGAATTTGGATCATATTATTGTTTAAAACTTTCCAGTCCGTTAATAACGTTTCTAAAGTTGTAATTTGACGATTGATTAGTTCTGTAAAGCTACTTACTTGGTCTTCAACGAATGTAATTTGTGTCGCCTCTGCTTCAGTTTGTGATAACTTTTGAATAAGTGGTAGTAGCTCTTTTTGCTTTTGCTGAATGCGAAGAGCTGCTTCTCTCGTTTGACTATCTGCAGCATTTACAATTTCATTACTTAAAGTACCGATAGAAACAAAATCGATTGTTTTCGTTTGTGCAGTTTGATTTGTGATTGTAAATACTTGTTTACCGATATTAATAGAACCTTTAATGATTTCTTGAGGTCTATTCAAAATAGTAGTTAGTTCAGCTTGAATTTCCCCTTGAATTCTTTTAATATCTTCTCTTAATTTCACAATATCTCCACTTGATCCTTGCAGTGTTTTTATTGCTTCATCGGCTTTAATTGATAAGTTGTTACTATCTTTGTCTAATACTGTTTTAAATCGATTTAACTCTAATAAATCTTGCTCCATACTCTCTTGGATGCTTTGTACTTGCAATTGTAATTTTCCATATGCACTCATAAAATCTGCTTTTGCTTGCTGATCTTCATTTACGTTTCCTGCTAGTTCATAGAGCTTACTATAATAGCTATTAAATCTAGTGCTGTATCTCATCATTTCTTGATTTAAGTCAATTAGCTTCGGATTATATTCATCAATCCATTCTCGTACATTCGCCTTTGCAAACTTTTGATGATTCGTTAAGCTACTCATCGCATTTACCTTAATGTCTGGCTGTTGCAAAATAATTAATCCGTATGCTTGAATAAGCGGTGATTGTGATCCTAACATTCTAATTGAATTGGATAATGTATTTGGAGCAATTACATTTTGCGCATATACTGTTTTCACTTCTGTTTGCCCCTCCTTGGCGTAAGCGCTTACAGGAATGAAGCAACTCGTAGATACTGCTGTAACCAATAACCCTGTAATTAAAGTCTTTTTCACTTTAACTCCTCCTATGTATTAGCAACTATTACTATCGCATTTTATTATTCTATTTTCTTGCCCATAATTTGAGATGGTTAAAATAGAGAACGTTCTCACCGCGATCCATGTATGAACCACCTCTCTCGTATTGCTACAGTACTTACTTATCGTCACAAAACATTTTATTATTTTTCATATGTGTTTAGTATGGATAACATTGTATAAATTTTCTATTTCATCGAAATTCCCACATTCACATAGTGAATATATTACGTAAAAATATTATTCATTTTAAACTAAACAACATGCGTAAATATGAAATTTCGTTTTGTTTTCATATATGTTTTGTACTGTAAGGTCATTTAAACACAGCTGTTTATATAACGTAAAGAAGTATTTTCATTCCCTTTATTTTCAAGCTTTCATGTCCTTATTTCAAAATATAATCCGATTCACTTTATCGATTGAAATATCTACATATCACAACAGAAAACACTACTTGCAAATAACCGATAAAATTATATCGATATAATTTTTAAACCCATATGCAATTATGCATAGGATATACACAAAAAGGATAGCTTCATTTTCACGAAGCTATCCTTCAAAAATCTTCTTATTTTTTCAAATGATATGGAACTGTCGTAATAACAACATTTCTTTTATAAAGTAAATACGCACGTATGAGTAAACTGGATTGATTATGAAGAATGTTATGCCAACCTTTTTTCGGAATGAACTGTGGTATAACGACCGTAACGCGGTAATTCGATTCACTTGCCTTATACTGCACTGTATCAATGAACTTCGTTAGCGGCTGAATAATACTTCTATAATGAGAATGTAATGTAACAAGCCTTACTTCAGGTTGCCACACCTTCCATTTCTCTTCAAATTTCTTTTCCTCTTCTCTGTCAAAAGCAACATATACAGCGATAACTTGATCTGCCGAAAGAGATTTCGCATAGTTCAATGAATTTTCTACTACATGCGTCATACCTGCTACAGGAACGACAATTACATTCCCCTCAATTGGAATAAGAGGTTCACAAGTTTTTAAACTTAATTGATCACCCACTGCATCATAATGCTTCTTAATTCGATGAAACAAGAAGATAATAGCAGGTAAGAAAATAAGAATCGACCAAACTTGTGCAAATTTAGTTAAAAAGAACATGCTCATTACGATAAAACTAATAACTGCACCAATTAAATTAACCGTTAATTTTAAAACCCATCCTTCAGGTTTTTCGCGAAGCCACTTTAATACCATCCCTGTTTGAGAAAGTGTAAATGGAATAAATACACCTACTGCATATAACGGAATTAAATGTTCTGTTTGTCCTTGGAAAGCTACAATTAAAATAATCGAAGCAACTCCAAGTATTATAATACCGTTTGAGTAACCTAGACGGTCTCCTCTAATCGTAAACATTCTCGGTATAAATTTATCTTTTGCGAGGTTAACCGCTAATAAAGGAAATGCAGAATAGCCTGTATTAGCTGCGAGAATTAATATTAAAGCTGTTGTACCTTGTATGAAATAGTACATGAAATTACGTCCAAATGTTTGTTCAGCAATTTGAGAAACAACTGTTACTTCTTTACTCGGCGTCACTCCGTAATAATAAGCTAAAAATACAATTCCTGAAAATAACACAGCAAGTAATGCACCCATTGCAAGCAATGTTTTTGCAGCATTGTTTGGCGCAGGATCTTTAAAGTTCGGAATTGCATTTGAAATTGCTTCAACACCTGTTAAAGCAGAACTACCTGATGCAAATGCTCTTAACAGTAAAAACAAACTAATGCCCGCAACCGGCGTTCCGATCGGCGTGTGTAAAGCCTGCGAAACGTGACCAGTCAAAATATTATATATGCCTACACCAATTAATATAAATAGTGCTAAAACAAATAAATAAACAGGATATGCTAAAACGGAAGCTGATTCCGTTACTCCTCTTAAATTTAAGATGGTAATAAATATAACAAATATAATCGCAATGATTACATTATGTGCATGTAAACTAGGAAAAGCAGATGTTAGCGCATCTGTACCTGCAGATACACTTACCGCAACAGTTAAAATATAGTCGACTAATAAAGATCCTCCAGCAATTAAGCCTGGATTCATCCCTAAATTTTCTTTTGATACAACATACGCTCCCCCGCCATGCGGATAAGCAAAAATAATTTGACGATAAGATAAAATAAGGGCTGTCAATAATACTAATACCCCAACAGCGATCGGAATGGAATACCAATAAGCGATCGCTCCCACACCTGCTAAAGCAATTAAAATTTGTTCTGGACCGTAAGCAACTGATGACAATGCGTCAGAAGATAAAATAGCTAAAGCTTTCGTTTTATTAAGCTTTTGTTCTCCAAGCTCTGTTGATTTTAACGGTCTTCCAATTAAAAATCTTTTAATAGATGAAACCAATGCTGTCCACTCTCCAATAATTTTGTACGAACTTTTCTGCTTGTTACAGCCAGTAAACTATTTCTTCAGAAAACAAAAAATGTCTACAAGCCATAGCGAAATAGACTTGTAGACATTATTTTTTTTGTCGCACAAGCTCCACCTTCCTTCTCAATATAACGCTTACGAGGTTAGCTGTCGGATTCGGGCCTATGAGTAGCCCTACCTTTTTCAAGGATTCACCCCATCGGATTATGTACTAATCCGTAAAAACGGGTCCCCCGTACCATGCGGTTTCAGCGATTTAGAAAATTGAAACTGTGGATTATAATACTCCTTTATTTTCAAAAAGTAAACAAAAATTTTTAATAAGAAAAAAATTAAAATGATTGCGCATAATCCGCTGAGAAATATACATAATGAATATTAAAAATCCGCAAAGGAGACCCATATGTCTAAAAAAAAGAAGCCTATTTTTTCCGATTCATATTTAGATGCAGTAGCAAATGAAATTAATCAGTTATATGGTAAACGTGAACAGGAAATAAATTTGACAGATAGAACGAAAAGAAATAAATAATTTGTCATACAAAAAAATAAAAAAGATAGCAATACACTTATATATTGCTATCTTTTTTATTTTTTCATACATCTAATTCTATTACAGATTTGTTAAAGGTCATCTCTTCATACACCTTTAAATTTTGATATATAGTGCCTAATAATGGTGCCGCTATAGAAAATTGCTCTGCTACATCCAGTAAATATCCTTGCAAGTGCTTCCCTTCAATAAACGAACCCTTTTCCATATCACGTTGCATTGATGACTTCATATCATACGAAATTTTATCAATCGTTTTCATATGTTCCTGGGCAATTTTAGCCTTTACTGGAGCTCCTAATACTCTCATGATTTGTACAGATTCCTCAAACACATTACGGATAAAATCACGGCCGCCTTCACTTTCACGGATTGGTCCAATTGGTGCACGCATTAACGTTGTCACACCTGACATTACAGTAATAAATAAATATTTATGCCACATATCTTGCGTAATATTTTCACTTAAAACAAAACTAGATTTCGTACCTGAAAATGCTTTAGAAATATGCTTTACTCTCTCTGAATTTTGAGACTTAATTTCTCCAAACACAAGTCTGTTGGCAGCGCTAGTTTGTACAATTTCTCCTTGATCGTTTAACGTCGTCTCGATAAAGCATAAACCGCCAATTACTTTTTCTTCGCCGAATTCTTTTTGTAGTAGTGATAAATGAGCGATACCATTTAACAATGGAATGATTACAGTATTTTCACCAACAAACGGCTTCAAATCTTGAATAGCCTCGTTTAAGTGATACGCTTTTGTTGAAAATAAAATAACATCAAATTGAGAAGTTCTCTCTTCTTTCGTTATTAATTTCGGTTGGAAGGAAAAATCCCCGTTAACACTTCGGATTACAAGTCCTCTTTCCTCTAATTGTTTTTTCCGTTTACTACGAACAAGAAACGTGACATCTTCTCCCTTCTCGACTAATCTGCCACCAAAAAATCCTCCGACTCCACCAGCGCCTAATACTAAAATCCGCATACAGCATCCCCCTTTTTAAAATACAATTTTATAACTTTTAGTATACATAACATTATACATGTTCCCTGCTAAATAAGCTGAATTTTCACTCTTAAACAAGTATAAAACAGTGGTTATTTTCAAATAAATTTGGGCATGTTGTTTCTATAGCATATATGGAAAGGAAACAATGTAGATGGAGGCAATACAAGCAATTGAGGAAAAAGGTGTAGCAACAGCTATATTTCAATTTATATTCCCGTTTTCGTTTAAAACTGGATATGAACAAAATATGTTCCCTTTCTTACAAAAAAACGATTTTCGTCCTTTTCGGCTCGATCATCTCGATGATGAAAATACATATTATGGGGAGTTTAAAGTTTCACATCAAAATATGGAAGCATACTATCTTTCATTTACAAATAAAATTCTCTTTCCTCACTCAGAGCATCAAAAGGGCTTGCAACGTTATTCAAAGGATCTTAACTTAACTGGACATTTAACAACAAACCTTATTTCAATTCCATTCAAGATACACTCTATTGATGTAACACTTTGTCCTTATGAACTTGGCTTCTTAACAATTCGAACAAAAGTAAACACTGCTCCAAATATGACTTTATCTGAAGCAATCGAATTCGCTGCTCGCTTCCGTGTACTTGAAACTAAAACTGATACAAATGAATCTATTTGTATTGAATGTAACGGAAAAAAGTATTCCCAAGTTGAAAAATTCATTTTTGGTTATTTATTTCATGGCGTAACTGATTTCTTTGAAAAGAAAAGATTAAGAAGTTCATACTTTCAAACCTTCCCTTTCTTTGAAGACCAAAGAATGTACGTTCAAACTTTATTGTCACTAAAAGAAGGTATGGAATTTAATGAAGTGGATGTTTATCGTACTTCCAGTCTTTCCGGATTAACAAGTGATGGTAAACCATATGTAAGCGCAAATAACCTTCCTTACATTCATGACTATTTAAAAAAACACGCTTACCAGAGATGGGCTCCAAATCGTTATTTCATAATGGAAGAACATATTTTTACATGTGTAACAAATGAAGGAGAACGCGAAATCTCTAAACTTGCTAGTCAAATGTACGGGGAATTTTATTACGCTTTATTATTAAACCTATTCCATAAAATTGTTTTATTAAAAATGGCAAACGCCTATGCTGAGCTAAATATTGAACAAGATACTAATGAAATAGAGAAATTAATTTATTCGATCAATTCGTTCACTGCTAATTATTTTTCTTTAGAATTAGTATCCCAATCACAAAGTGAAGATATTTTCTTCCGCTTAAGAAAACTTTTTAATATTGAGGTTTTATACTCGAACGCGAAACAAAATCTTGATAGTTTGTTTAAATATCAAGAAAATGTCGCCTCTAAAAAAGATAGCCTTTTATTATTAATTTTAACGCTCTACTCTGTAGTGGGCCAAATGTTAGGGTTTACTATGATCGACCTTTTAAGAAACACCGATTCAAACAAAATATCTTCACCTCTTGAATTTTTCGCTCTATTAATTGCGATTAGCGGCATTGTCATTTCACTTATTTTAGGAGCCCAAAGTTTATATCAATGGGGTCTACAGCATAAACAAAGAAAAGCTTGGGTAAAACAAACGGTACTGTCTGCTGTAAAAGAAAAAGAGGATAAAAATTAAAGAAGGTTATTTTCAAATACATGGTATGCTGCAGTAAATGAAATTTTTATTAGCGATTTTCCGATTATATCGGCGCAACTCGAAATATATCAGTGATTTTTAAGATATATCAGCGATTTTTTAAATATATCGACTTACCGACAAATGACAGGACTGGATAATAAAAAAAGGGTACTCCAAAATAAAACTTGGAGTACCTTTTTTTATTAAACGAATTCAGCTTACTTCCCTGCTTCGATTTTCTCTAATGCAGCAGCTACTTGCTCTTCCGTTAATTCATGTTGTATTACGTAGCGGTTACGTGGACTTACACGACATTCATGAGAACATGCACGTAAATATTTCGCTTCGTTTTCTTCAGAACATAAAATTTTCTTATTACATTCTGGATTTGAACAGTTTACATAGCGCTCACATGGTTCACCTGTAAAGTGGTCTTTACCAACGATAACATGTTCTTTTTGGTTTACTGGAACAGCGATACGCTCATCAAACACGTAACATTGTCCATCCCAAAGCTCACCTTGTACTTCTGGATCTTTTCCGTACGTTACAATTCCGCCGTGAAGCTGACTTACATCTTCATAACCTTCACGAACTAACCAACCTGAGAATTTCTCACAACGAATTCCACCTGTACAGTAAGTTAAAATCTTTTTACCTTCAAGGGTTTCTTTGTTTTCTCTAATCCAATCTGGTAATTCACGAAATGATTCAATATCAGGTTTAATCGCACCTTTGAAGTGTCCTAAATCAAATTCATAATCATTTCGTGCATCAATGATAACTGTATCTTCTTGTTTCATTGCTTCATAAAAATCTTTTGGCTCTAAATACTTGCCAGTTATTTCGTGTGGGTTAATGTCATCTTCTAGACGAAGTGTAACTAATTCTGGACGAGGACGTACGTGCATTTTCTTGAATGCATGGCCTTCTTCTTCATCTATTTTAAATACGATACCATCAAAACGTGGATCATTGTTCATTGCTTCCATGTATTTCTCTGTTTGCTCTACAGTTCCAGAACAAGTTCCGTTAATACCTTCTTTTGCTACAAGAATTCTTCCTTTTAATTCAAGTGAATTACAAAATTCTAAATGCTCTGCAGCAAATTCTTCTGGATTTTCAATTGTTGTGTACATGTAATATAGTAATACTCTGTATGGTTTTGTAGTTGCCAATGTATTTCTACCACCTATCTAATTTTTAAAATCATGTATAAGTTAACGTTCATATCAAAACATATATAATAAGAAAATGAATCCCATTTTCTTTATACTATTTTCTATCAGTTAACAAAATAAAAAACAAGATTACACACACCAAAACACTATGGTTATGTTGTAATCCCAATATATTATATATCATACAAATGCAATTCCATCAATTAATATGCTGTATTATCGGCTTTATGTTCACATAAATTTCAAAAACAGCCCTTTAATTCATTATGTTTCCCCACGTCATCACACCATAAACTCCCAATTTTTTTTACGTTATTACACCATCCATTGCATAAAGGCATATAATTTGCGTTAAGGAAACTTTCGTGTTCAAATAAAATTATCACATAACATATTTAAATGTATTGAAATAATGAGTAAGAATAAATACAATAATTTCATCAAGTTAACATTTTAAAGGGGAAAACTACTATGAATAAAGATATAACAAAAGATGAACATCTCCCTTCTGAAAGTACAACTGTACAATCAGCTCACTTAGCTTTAAGTGGAGAAACAAAAGGCTGGAAAAGACTGTTACCATTTTTAGGGCCCGCTTTTATCGCGTCCGTTGCTTATATTGATCCTGGCAACTTTGCTACAAATATCGCAGCTGGTTCACAATATGGATATTTACTATTATGGGTTATATTCGCTTCTAACTTAATGGCTGTATTAATCCAAACTTTATCGGCTAAATTAGGAATTGCTACAGGAAACAATTTACCCGAAATAGCTCGTGAAAACTTTCCAAAGCCTGTGTCTATCGGCTTATGGATACAAGGTGAATTAGTTATTATGGCTACAGATTTAGCGGAATTTATTGGAGCTGCATTGGGGCTTTACTTACTATTTGGAATCCCGATGCTACCTGCCGCTTTAATTACAGCAGCCGGATCATTTATTATCCTTGAATTTCAACGTAGAGGATTTCGCCCACTAGAAGCTATTATTACAGGGATGATTTTTATTGTAGTAATAGCATTTGGAATCCAAGTTTTTTATGCAAAACCAGAATTAAGTCCCCTTCTTTCAGGACTATTTATTCCGAAATTCCAAGGTGTAGACAGTATATTACTTGCAGCAGGGATATTAGGTGCGACAGTAATGCCGCATGCAATATACTTGCATTCTGCATTAACACAACGCCGCGTGGTTGGAACAACTGACGAACAAAAGAAAAAGATTTTTCGTTTCGAATTTATCGATATTATTATTGCAATGGTTATCGCTGGAGCAATTAATGCAAGTATGTTAATTGTAGCAGCTGCACTATTCTTTAAAAATGGCTTACATGTTGAAGACCTTGATGTTGCTTTTAACCAGTTCAGTACTTTAGTCGGTCCTGTATCAGCTGCTTTATTTGGAATTGGGCTCTTATCAGCAGGACTATCTAGCTCTTCTGTCGGTACAATGTCAGGTGACATTATTATGCAAGGTTTCATTCGAATGCATATTCCGTTATACTTACGCCGCTTTATTACAATGATTCCACCATTAGTTATTATCGCTTTAGGTGTAAATCCAACTTACGCTCTAGTCATGAGCCAAGTCGTCTTATCATTTGGTATTGCTTTTGCATTAGTGCCACTTATTATGTTTACAAGCAATAAAAAAATTATGGGTGCGCTCGTTAATCACCGCATAACAACCTTTATCGCTTGGATCATTGCTGCACTTGTTATCATTTTAAATATTTTCTTACTGTATCAAACGTTTGTAGGGTAATAGAAAAAGGTATTCCAATAAAACTGGAATACCTTTTTTCATTACCACTTATGTATGTACCTCTTTCTGGCATTATCACACCTTTCTCAGTTCGAAAGTAAAGTGGTAATCCTTCCGCAAGAAATATGCTCACATTTGATGGATCCTGCCTTTGATGATGAATATGTAAATGCGGCTCACTTGAACTTCCGGAGTTACCGACTTGGGCTAGAACCTCTCCTTCATTTACATGTTGGCCTTCCCTCACTTTAATTGATCCTTTCTTTAAATGGGCCAGAACCATAAATGTCCCTGATTCATCTAGTCGTAAATAAATATGATTCCCCGCCATTGACTGAAAATCATCCTCTCCTGGAACTACATCTTTTTCATCATTATTGATAGATACAACTGTTCCAGAAGCTGGTGCCATTACTTTCGCTCCATATATTCCATAATCCCCTAAATTACTACTTTTCGCTTCAGCAGGGGGAATAAGAATATCATATGCCCACCTTTCATTCGGTTTTATAACGTGATAGTTCGTTTCTAACCGATCACCACCCCATCCTACTAGTGCTCGTTCATTTAAGGGAAAACGAACGACTATTTTAGGACTCATAGTCTGTACATCTGCTGGATAAGCAATTCTACCTATATTAGCAAACCAACCGACAGGCCAAGCTCCAATGATAGAAAACAGAATAATTAAAAGTAGCGTTCTATCTATCCGCTTTCTAAAAATGCCGTTCAAAAAAAACATTATTACTGATCCTATTAAGAGAAAAACTGAAATTACACTAAAAGCCTGTATACACCACCAAACAAAGACTGATGTAACACCATTAGCTACATAAATTAAACTCCAACTTATAATTAAAAAAGGAACTATAATTACTAATAAAAATTTCTTCCACATGTCGTATCCCTACTCTCATATCCTTTTTCTCAATGATACAAAGTAAAAATTACGACATATGAAAGAAATACTTACGACTTTCTTACTTTTTTATACTGCGGTAATTTTACAGTAAAAACTGTTTCTTTATCGTTACTACGTACAGTTATATTCCCTTGATGGAGCTGTGCTATACTTTTCGAAATTGCAAGTCCTATTCCTTTCCCACCCGTATGAGAGCTACGTGATTTTTCACCACGATAAAACTTTTCAAAAACGTAAGGAAGGTCCTCATTCGGAATGCATTGTCCAAAATTTTTAATTTCTATTTCAACATTCATGTCTCTTTTAGAAACTTGAATCAAAATCTGTTTTCCGTCTTTCCCGTACATAATACTATTACTAATTACATTTTCGAATAGCCTCACCATAAGCGCTACATCCATTTCCACATGTAACTCCTTATCACCGTTAATACAAAAGCTCATATCGGCATCATCTAGTAGTGGTACAAAATCAATCATGATTTGTTCAATGAACGCTTTCATATTTACTACACTTTTATGTAATTCGATTTCTCTATAATTTATTTGACAGTATTCTAATAAATCATCTACTTGATTTTTTAATTCATAACTTTTTCGCTTTAATATACTTACATACTCTTCACATTCTTCTCCATTTGAATGAAGTTTATTTCCTAACAGGTCCGCATAACCTATTAAAGTTGTTACTGGCGTTCGTAAGTCATGAGAAATATTACTAATCATTTCATTTTTCATTTCCTGTGATTTTTTTTCATTCTCAATAGACTCTTTTAAACTTTTCGCCATTCTATTAACATTTGCCGCTAGTTCACCAATCTCATCGCTTTTCGAAATAGGTATATGTATTTCAAAATTACCATCACTTATTTTCTTCACGTTCTTATTAATTTGAGATAATCTTTTCATCATCGTTTTTGTCATGAATGCAAAGTATGTTGTAGTAAAAATCAAAAAAACTATAAAATATAAAAATGAATATTTTTCCTCTAACGCAGTAACATGACTATATATATTTCCAATTACAATTTGAAACGCTATTATACTTACAGTTGCTAACAAAATGCTACATATGAATGCGATAAAAAACTTAGTTCTAATGCTTTGTAATGATTTAATCTTCAATTTTATATCCGACTCCCCAAACATTTTGAATAAACTTCGGCTCTTTTGGATTCTCTTCAATTTTATTTCTTAATCTTGCAATATGAACCATTACTGTATTATTACTTTCATAGGCTCTTTCTTTCCAAACGCTCTCATATATTTCTTCAATAGTAAACACACGATTCTTTGCAGCAGCCATTAAGTACAAAATATCATATTCAGTTTTCGTAAGATTGATTGTTTCTCCATATAACATTACTGTTCTAGACACTTCATCTATTTCTAAACCTCTAATATTTATTTTCTTTTCTATTACTTGGACAGCATTTTGATTGAAATATGTATACCTTCTTAATTGAGCTTTCACTCTCGCTATAAATTCAATTGTACTAAACGGCTTCACAATATAATCATCTGCCCCAGTACTAAATCCAATTACTTTATCTACGTCCGATGATTTTGCGCTTAAGAACATAATTGGTAAACTATGTTTTTCTCTAATCCTTCTGCACAATTCTATCCCATCCATTTGTGGCATCATAATATCCAAAATAGCAAGTTGGATACTGTTATTATTTATTATTTTTAAAGCCTCTTCTCCGTTATGAGCACTAAAAACTTTAAAACCTTCTTGTTTTAAATTCACATTAATAAATTGAATAATATCTTTATCGTCATCTACAATTAATATTGAATTTTTTTCCATTTCCAAACCTCTTTTTTGAAATATATTCCACATCTAAGTTTATCATAAATCAAATCTACCATTACACCTTGAATAATCTTTATTTTCAGATTAAATTATATAATAACAAATACATTCTATTTTCATGTGAAAAGGAGCGAAAATATGTTTCCTTTATTAAAAACTGAAAGACTTATTTTAAGAGAACTGACCGAAGAAGATGCACCGCGTATACTACAATGCTTTTCTAATACTAATGTACTGCGCTATTATGGCCAAAAACCGTTACAAGATGTTGATCAAGTGAAACAAATCATTCATAACTTTAAGTTGAGTTACAATGCAAGAAACGGTATAAAATGGGGAATCGAATTAAAAGACAAGAAAGAACTCATCGGTACCATTGGTTTTCACGATTGGTCTTCTGAGCATAAACGAGCCAATATAAGTTATGCCTTTTTGCCTGAACACTGGGGAAAAGGATATGCGACTGAAGCTGTTTCTGAGGTTATATCATACGGTTTCCATACGATTCATTTAAAGCGGATCGGGGCAATTGTATTTCTTGAAAATGAAGCTTCCAATAAGGTACTATTAAAATTAGGCTTTGAAAAAGAAGGCGTTCTAAAAAATTATATGTATCAAGATGATATCCCATATGATACGAATTTTTACGCTTTATTAAAATTGGTTTAATAGAATTCATTTGTAAAAAACCTTACTTTTAAAAAGTAAGGTTTTTTGTATTTACTCATTAGCAATATAAGCATTCTTATAAGTATAAACACCACCAAATTGATGTTTTTCAATCCCTTTTACATAATCCTTTTGTACATACGCTGAGCCAATATGATAAAGCGGCGCCACCGCAGCATCTTCTAATAATACCTGCTCGGCTTCTCGCAACGCTTCCCATCGGTTTTCCGTATCTAGTACAAAATCCGTTTTCGCTTTCTTTATTAATTCATCGTAACGAACATTAGAATAATTCATTTTATTATTCGGATTCCCTGTCGTAAATAACTCTAAATAACTAATTGGGTCTTTATAGTCAGGTCCCCAATTTGCCATAGTTATATCGTAATCACCTGTTTGTTCTAACTGTAATTTTTGCTTAAATGGCTGTTGTTTAATTTGTATCGTTAATCCATGCAAATTCTTTTCTAAATCACCTTTTATATATTCTGCCATCCGTTTTGCATTATCTTGTTCAAACGTTAAAAACTCGAGGTTTACTTGCTCTACTTCAAGCTCTTTTTTCGCTTCTTCCCAAATTTTTTGCGCATTTTGCAAATCATATGAAGAAAGATCTCCGTTTTCTTTTCTAAAATCTTTACCGGTCACTTCATTTACATGACCAACTGGTACAAGCCCGCTTACAGGTTTTGCTCCGTTATTAATAAAGTGAGCAACGAAATCATCTTTATTTAACGCTAATGAAATAGATTGACGCACCTTTTTATTTGCTAACGCGGTATTTTTTTCATTAAAACGAAGCATAGCAATTCCAGGATCACTCGACATATGTAATTCCTTATTCCCTTTATACTTATCTACAACTTGCGAATTAATAGGTACTCGATCCAAATCTCCGGCTTCATATAAATTTACAGCTGTCATTGTATCCTTTACGATATGAAAGTTTATTTCGTCTAATTTCACTTTCTTTCGATCCCAATATGTAGCATTCTTCTTTAATTGAAACTCTTGTTCATGCTTCCATTTTTCTAATACAAATGGACCGTTATATATGAGATTACTAGGTTCCAATGCATAATTGTTTCCTTGTTCTTTCAAAAATGCTTCATGCTGTGGTAAGTATATAGGTAGTGCTAACAACTGTAAAAAATACGGAACCGGCTGTTCGAGTTCAACTTCTAACGTATAATTATTTATTGCTTTAACCCCAAGTGCATCAAGAGGCATTGTTCCCTTATTGATCTCTTTCGCATTTTTCACATAAAAGAGCATGGACGCATATTGAGATGCTGTTTCAGGGTTAATTGCACGTTTCCACGCAAATATAAAATCATTTGCTGTTACATTATCCCCATTTGACCATTTTGCATCTTTACGCAAGTCAAATGTATATTTCTTACCATCTTCACTTCTTTCAAACGATTTTGCTATGGCTGGAGTAGACTGATCTTGATCATTTAATACATATAACCCCTCAAATATATTCTGCATAACGTGCGCTGATGTACCATCCATCGTTTTCGCAGTGTCCAGAGAAGGAATTTCTTCTGATACTGTTACATTTAACACTTGTTTTTTAGCCTCTGTGTCACTTTTATTCGTTTTATTATTACAAGCTGCTAAAAATAAAGATGTAACAAGTGCCATTACCATTAAATGGCTCTTTTTTCGCTTCATGAGTTGTTCTCCTTAAATATAAAATATTATAAAGCGTAATATATTATAGCAGAAATACTAACAGAAAGATGCGACATTCTTTTGAATATTTATTCGTTCAAGAAAAAAGCTATCCTTTTAAAAGGATAGCTTTTTCAACT
The DNA here is from genome assembly GCF_900108285.1 of Bacillus sp. ok061. NCBI lineage: Bacteria > Bacillati > Bacillota > Bacilli > Caryophanales > Bacillaceae > Bacillus > Bacillus sp. ok061. Next base: position 78,496 of record NZ_FNUW01000019.1, read on the forward strand.
GCCACATAATTATCTATCTTTGCAAACCTCGTTTATAACGACTCGCTTCAAATATAATACGCTCTTCATCTAACGTTTTACATTCTCCATTCCAAACGACACGTTTTCCGTTAATGATTACATCGCTTATATCTTTTCCACTAGCAGCATATACAAGGTGCGATAACACTTCATCTGCTGGTTGTAAATGCGGCTTATTAGATGGATCAATTGTGATAAAATCGGCACACTTCCCAACCTCAAGTGACCCTGTTTGTTTCATCCCGATTACTTCAGCAGCTCCTTTAGTCGCAAGTGTAAGAGCAGTTTCAACCGGTAAAGCTGTTGCATCTTGGTGAATACCTTTTTGTAGTAAAGTCGCTATACGCATTTCTTCAAACATATCTAAATTGTTGTTTGATGCCACACTATCTGTTGCAATTCCTACTTTCATTCCTGCTTCTAGCATCGCTTTTACATTCGCTATACCAGATCCTAGTTTTAAATTACTATTCGGATTATGTGCTACTCGAACATCATGTTCTGCTAAAAATGCACGTTCATTTTCATTTAATACTACACCGTGTGCAATAACTGTTGGGCGTTTAAACAACCCGCAACTTGCTGCATATTCTACTGGACGTTTTCCGTACTGTGCTTCAATATCACGTACTTCACGCTCTGTTTCCGAAAGATGAATATGAACCATCGTTTGATTTTCTACTGCAATACGTGCGCATTCTTCTAATAATTCTGTGGAACATGTATATGGACTATGCGGTGCAACCATCGTAGTTAACATGCCACTTTCGTTATAGTAACGCTTTACATATTTTTCAGCTTCTTCAATGGCTTTCTTTTCATCATCTTTCGTTCCGAAGCTAAATAAAGTTCTTGAAACAGCAGCTCGCATCCCACTTCTTGATACCGTTTCCATAATTGCATCTTGATCTACTCCAATTGGATTAAACATGTCAGAGAATGATGTTGTACCACTTTTCACCATTTCAAGTAATCCTAATTCCGTACTAGCGACCGCAAGCTCTGGAGTAAACTGACTTTCAAGTGGCCAAATTCTCGTCTCAAGCCATGGTTGTAATAACATATCATCTCCAATACCTCTTAAGAGACTCATTACAACGTGTGTATGTGTATTTACAAGCCCTGGTAAAACCCACTTTCCTTTCATGTCAATTACTTCATCTACTTCAAAATCATTAGCGAATTCTCCGCTCTTCACATCTATAATTTGATCATTTTCTACAATGATATATCCATTTTCTATCACTTCATTTTGTTCATTCATCGTTACTATTGTAGCGTTTACATAAGTTGTTTTCAAAAGTATTTCCCCTTTCAACTCTATGAAGTTCCCTTTAATAAGTTACCACCATTATAGTAACTTATTAAAGGTTAAGAGTCAAAAGATAATTTTAATTCTTTTGTTATTTTTTCCTTCAAAATGCTATATTGCTTTTCATTTGTATCTGCAAATGCTGCTTCCCGATTTGACTTTTCATCCATATAATTCAATTTCCCATTGAATTGAGTCTCTGTAAAATCAAATCTCTGCCCATCTATAAAGTTATAAAAGTGCCATACCTCTCTTACTTTTGTCTTTTTAATTTCTCCTCCGTATATGTCTTGAACGACAAGAGCTGTAACACCACATTGTCCCTTTGCTGGATTTTCAATTGTCCACTTTGAACTTGTTTCAATCGACCACGATTTTATTAGTGCTTCATATATTCTTTTTTCCTTTACATCATCCATTCTAATCTTCCCCTACTATTAATAGTTTTACACATCATATTTCAAAAGAGGCAGTAAACGACCCTTAAAGACAGTTGATGGTGTCTCTCCTATTAACTGTGCTCCCATTTTTAAGTAATATCCTTTTGCATTCGGATCACTATCAATTGTAAAACTTTTTAATCCAAGTTCATTGGCTTTTTCTATTACATACTCCCAAAGTATTTTCCCGTAACCTTTTCCTTTGTAATGAGGATGAATGTACAAGAAATCGAGAGCTTTATCATTATGTAAAAATGAGAAGAAACCAATCTTCGCATTATCGTTTTCTAAAACATATACAAAATTATTTTTTATGTACTCTTCCGTAATTGTTAAATCTTCCTTACAAGCAAGTATGAATTCTTCACTATAATTCCACGTTGCTTTTGAATGTAGTGCGAATTCACTTAATTCATTTGCTTCCCTTAATAACGCTTCTCTTATCTTCATGATTCTTTTTCCTCACCTTCAATATGTAAACTACTAAATTGATTCGGAATGCACTTCAAAAAACCTTTTATTTTCATAAATTAGAAATTACTTTTATAAATCTTTATTATAATCAGTACGATTTTTAACAATTTATTTAAAGAAAAAGAACGCCATCCCTAAAAGTCGGCGTTCTCTTTTTCTAAAATTTAATCTTCAAGCTCACTCATTCATTTTACTATTTCGTACGATACACACCTATACAGTTTCTACTACCGCTTCAAGCATTGTTCCATTTTTAGCATAGTTCGTATGCCAAGAAAAAGCTTTTTCTAAAATATGAGGAGTTTGTCCACCTCTTGTTTTTGCTTCTTCGTAATAAGCTCGTAGCTGGGCACGATACATTGGATGTACGCAATTCTCAATAATAAGTTCCACTCTTTCTCTTGGCGCAAGTCCCCTTAAGTCAGCATACCCCTGTTCAGTGACGATAACATCTACATCATGTTCAGTATGGTCTACATGAGAAACAAAAGGAACGATGCTTGAAATGTTACCACCTTTCGCAATCGATTTAGTAACAAAGATAGCTAAGCGAGCATTTCTTGCAAAATCACCAGACCCACCAATACCATTCATCATTTTTGTACCTAAAACGTGAGTAGAGTTAACATTTCCGTATATATCTAATTCTAATGCAGTATTAATTGAGATTAATCCAAGGCGACGAATGATTTCAGGATGATTGGAAATCTCTTGTGGACGCATCATTAATTTGTCACGATATTTTTCAAAGTTAGAAAATACTTGTTGCATTTTCTCTTCAGAAAGCGTGATAGAACAACAAGAAGCAAAATTGACTTTTCCAGCATCCATAAGATCAAAAACTGCATCTTGTAAAACCTCGGAATATACTTCTAAATCTTCAAATTCTGAATCTAACATTCCATGTAATACGGCGTTAGCCACTGAACCAATTCCTGATTGTAACGGCGCTAAACGATTTGTTAATCGGCCTACTTTGACTTCTTCTCGAAGGAATTCTATTAAATGCTGTGCCATAATAACAGTTTCTTCATCCGGAGGAACAATTGTCGATGGCGAATCCAATTGATTCGTAAACACAATTCCCTTTACTTTTTCAGGATCAATTGGAATACCGATTGTTCCAATTCGGTCATCCGTTTTCACAAGCGGAATTGGAAGCCTCTCTCCTTGTTTACCTGGTTCATATAGATCATGTAGCCCCTCTAATTGCGCGGATTGAGCCATATTCATTTCAATAATAATAGACTTAGCATTTAAGGAAAACGCTAAGGAATTTCCAATTGAAGTGGTTGGAATAATCATTCCGTCCTCTGTAATCGCAACCGCTTCCAAAATAGCGAAATCTATATCCAGAACGTCAGCACGAAGTAACTCTGCTGTATGAGATAAGTGCTGATCTACAAATAAAAAGTCTCCGTTATTAATTCCTTTTCGCATTGTCGCATCAGCTTGGAAAGGCAATCGTTTCCCTAAAATTCCTGCCTCAGCAAATAATTTGTCTACATCCGAGCCTAAAGAAGCCCCAGTATAAACATTTACTTTAAAAGATTCATCATTCTTAACTCGGTTTACAAGCGCAAATGGGACTGCTTTCACATCACCTGCACGTGTAAACCCACTTAAGCCTAAAGTCATTCCACTTTGAATCCAGGAAGCTGCTTCTTCAGGTGTAACTACCCGATCTTTTAGACGTTGATCTCTGATTCTATCTAAATTGTTCTCCATATGTAATCCCTCTCTCATTGAATATTCATAATTATTTTACACATTAACACTATCAAAATAGGGATTTTAGTATACAATGCCGAAAATTCAGACAGAACAGCAAATCTAGGTTCTAAAGCAGAAAAATTTAGAATCCTAGAAGCTTACGGAAATAACTAGCGTATGATTGACTAACTGGTACCCTCTCACCATTATCCATCGAAAGTACAAAAGTAGAATGGGTATCAGGATAAATCGCTTTAATATGATTAATATTTACAATAAACGAACGGTGACATCTAATAAATGAATCTTTCGGAAGCAAGTATTCGAATTCTTGTAGAGAGTATTTATGTGTTCCTGATAACTCTTCTGAATTCACATACGTCTTTTTATCTTTAGCCTCTAAATACATAACCTTTGAAAAAGGAACCGGAATCCAGCCGTCTGTTGTTTTTAAAGTAACGACTGACTTTCCATCCGTTAAAGCTGGATAAATTGCCGTTACGCACCCTTCAAGCTTTCCATTGTTTGAAAATGGTACAGCCATTCCATGATAAGGAATACCAAAAACATCCCGATTAATAAACTCAGATGTTTTTTGATTCATCACCATCGATTTATGAGCAATCGTTCCTTCCTTTATAGGATCCCCGACACTAATTTTTAAATCAATTCGTTTACTTGGCCGGTAGTAAATATATTCTTTCGTATTCGAAACAGCAATTGAAATTTCATCTGAAAATAATTCACCAACAACATCTAGTAATAAACCTAACGTTCTATCTTCCATTCTATTAACACCTCATTCACTATTATACTACTATTATGAACAGGCATCTGTTGCTTTATAAAAAGTTTGATTTTAAGTTACTTTTAAAATTAGTTTTATTCACTATTACTTCGTTACTACAAAAAACCTCACTTCAGAAAAGTGAGGTTTCCTCTCATACAATATTTCTTTATTTTTTTAAAGACTCTAGTAACTTTTTAACAAAATAAATTGAATTATGCGAAGCAGATACACAATTATCTTCGAACACTTCTATGCCAGACGCTTCTTCTGTATCTGTTATTGATCTCACTGCTAAAAACGGAATCGTATTTGCATAGCAGACGTGGGCTATACTTGCAGTTTCCATATCTACACAAAGTGGATTGTATTTAGAGATTATTTCTGTACGACCACTCTCACTAATAAACGCTTCTCCAGTAACAACTTTTCCAAAATAAACATTTTGAGCGAATTGATTGTTCTCAACCACTTCTCTGCTTAATTCAAGCAGGTTTCTATCCGTTCTAAAATATACACTTTCCATCCAAGGATGATATTCAGTTAATATCCCTTCATCAACATCATGATATGCTATTTCTGTTGAAATTACTGTATCTCCAATTTTCAATACTTTGTCGATTGCTCCTGCAACACCTGTGACAATAATATGCGTTACATTGAATTTATCGATTAATATTTGAGTTGCAATAGCTGCATTAACTTTACATACACCACAATATAAGGCAACAACTTCTACATTCTCATATTTCCCACTGTGAAATGTTAACATCGCAAGATTCGTTATTTCCTTATTAGACATTTCTTCAATAAAAGGCGTAATTTCATCTTCTGATGGACCGATAATTCCAAATCTCATACATTCATCTCCTTACTTACACAGAGCTTGCTATCTGTTTAATTATATAGAATAAGATTTATTTTTTATTAAGTAAAGTGAATTTAAGAATTTATTGCCCCTATTTCTGTATGATAAATAATCCCAAACTACAAACAGTTTGGGATTATCTTTCTCATTTATTATGCGCATCTAACCACGAAATTAAATCTTTAAATACTTCATCCTTATTTACTTCATGAAACATTTCATGTCTACCATTTTCATATAAACGTAGTGTCACGTCTTTCACACCACATTTTTTATAGTTTTCATATACTTCTATTACACCTTTCCCCATATCGCCAACAGGATCACGATCACCAGAGAATATATGTATTGGAAGATTTTTTGGCGTCTTCTTGTATTCTTCTAGTTTATTTACTTCTAATACTCCAGAAAATAATTCTCGGTAAAAACTCGTCGTACAAATGAAACCACATAACGGATCCGCAATATATTTATCAACTTGATTATTATCTGAAGATAACCAATCAAATTTTGTACGATTTGGCTTAAAGTTCGAATTGAAGTTTCCGAAAGATAAAAAGTTTAACATTGGACTTTTCGTTTTTGCCCCACGCAATTTCATTTCGATTGTCGCTACTTTATGACCAACGGCTCCTAAAAGCCCTGGATTTCCACCTGTTCCTGAAATCAGAAATCCATCATATAGTTCACCTCTAAGTTGTACAGCACGTCTTGATAAAAAAGAACCCATACTATGTCCAAGTAAAAACAAAGGACTTGACTGCTCTTCTTTTATCCTTTCTGAAACAAAGATAACATCCGATACAACTTGATTCCACCCTATATTTGGTTCAAAATGACCATAATCTTCTTCTTTTTTTACTGTTTTCCCATGTCCTTTATGATCATGCGCATAAACACCATACCCTGCTTCCAATAAAGCATCTACAAATTCTGTATACACCCCTGCATGCTCTGTCATGCCATGTGCAATTTGAATAATTCCTCTCGGATCTCCTTCTGGTAACCATTTACGCAAATAAATTTCCGATCCATCCAATGCCGTAACGAAACTTTCCTGTACATTCATTTCGTCAGCCCCCAAATTTATTATGTATACCTTTAAGAAAAATGAATATCCATTCACTTTTCTTATTTTATATTATATGTAATTGCTTTCATTATGACAAATGATGTATTTTTCAGACTTGCTTTCAAACTAATCTCTTGACGAACCAAAAATAAAATTATATAGTTACTTACATAAAGTAATTATATAATTTTTAGGAGGTTTCTACTATTATGATGCCATCACTATTTTTAGCACATGGTTCGCCTATGCTCGCTATTCAAGATACAGACTATACACGATTTTTAAAAACACTTGGAGAAACATATAAACCGAAAGCAATTGTTATTTTCACTGCTCACTGGGAAAGTGAAGTATTAACCATTTCCTCATCAGATAACGAATATGAAACAATTTATGATTTTGGAGGTTTCCCCCCTGAGTTATACGAAATCAAATATCGTGCGAAAGGCTCTTCTAGCATTGCATCTATGTTAGAAACAAAATTTAAGAACAAAGGTATTCCAGTTCATCATAATATGACGAGAGGTTTAGATCATGGTTCATGGACACTTCTGCATCGTATGTATCCAGAAGCAAATATTCCTGTCGTGCAAATATCAGTAAATCCATTCCTTTCTGCAAAAGAACAATTTGAAATTGGAGAAGCACTTAAAGGACTCGGACAAGAAGATATTTTAGTAATCGGTAGTGGCGTTACCGTTCATAATTTACGAGCACTGAAATGGAATCAAACTACACCTGAAAAATGGGCAATTGAATTTGATGATTGGATTATTAAACATATGCAGAATAACGATAAAGATGCATTGTTTAATTGGGAGGAAAATGCTCCTCATGCACAATTAGCAGTACCAAGAGCAGAGCATTTTGTTCCTTTGTTTATTGCAATGGGAAGTGGCGAGAATAGCGGTGAAGTCATTCACCGTAGTTATGAGCTTGGTACATTAAGTTATCTCTGTCTTCGATTTTAAAGAAAAAGGATGAAGCACATGTTGCTTCATCCTTTTTCTTTTTCATTCACTTAGTTAACTAACTTCCAAACGTTGTTTCTCTGATACTTCTTCGTTCTTATTATGAAAATAAACCCAAATACACGCAATAAATAATAGTGATGATGTAGAGAGGAAAACATATTGGAAACCTGCATGCGCTGCAATTTGTCCCCCGAGCACTGGACCAATCATATTTCCTAAAAACTGAAATGATTGATTATATCCAAATATTCGTCCCGTAACATGGGTTGGTGTATGTTGTTTTAGTAGAGTTTGTACGGAAGGTAATAATCCTGCTTGTGCGATACCTAATAAAAATCGAAGAATTAATAGTTGCCAAGCTGAGGTTACAAATGCTTGCGGGATAAAAATAATTCCTGCTGCAAATAACGCTACAACTAACGTTTTTTGAGGACCGATATGATCTGATAATCTTCCTAGTCTTGGTGCTGCCAAAATAACTGCTAATCCTGTTGCTGACATAACTGCTCCCGCAATTGTTTCAATATGTGCAGTATGAGGACCTACTAAATTTTTTACGTACAATGTAACAATTGGTTGAACTGACATATTAGCAAGTTGAATAATAAATGTTGTTACAAATAAACTAATAATTAAATGCTTCGCTGGGACCATCGTCCATACTTTTTTCGGCTGTGTTTTTTTTGCTTGAGCAGAGTGATTTTCTTCATGTAGGAAGAAAAAAACGATGAGAAAGGAAAGGAATAAAAAAGCTCCTGTAACAAGAAAGACATGACGCATTCCAATTAACTCAGACAAATAACCTCCAAGTAACGGGCCAAGTAACGAACCGCTCACACCACCAGTTGAAATTGTGGAAATTGTCCAACCTGAATGTTCTTTCGGAGTTTCTGCTGCAATAAATGTCATCGCCGTTGAAAGGAAACCAGATACTGCTCCCATTAAAAATCTTAGTGCGACTAGTTGATACACATCCGTTACAAACCCCATAAGCGTCATAATAATCGCCATACCGAGGCTAGCACGAATAAGCATCAATTTCCGTCCATGTATATCACCAAGCTTTCCCCATATTGGCGATACGATCGCACCCATTAAAAATGTTACACCAAATGCAAGTCCCGACCACTGTGCAATGCTTGAAGTGCCAGTTACTCCTAATTCCTCAATATAAAAAGATAAGAAAGGAATTACTAAACTCATACCGGCTGCAGTGGTAAAACAACCTAGCCAACAAATCATTAAATTTCGTTTCCAGCTGGCCATTTTCACACCTTCTTTCTTTAGATACCCATTCTACACCCTTTCTTGTCAAAAGTTTAGTAATTTGCTTTATATGCAAGATTTACTACAAAACCCGCTATTTTCTAGTAAAAATCACTACATCTCTACATCATTTTCATAATAAAACCAACTCCTCTAGATGAAGTTGGTTAATTATTATCTATCGGTATTAAACGAGCATTACAATTTCTCTCGTAAAACTCAATGGGACCTGCTTGTCCAATAATCGCATATTCATATCCATCTTGCTTCATATTATATAAACAATGATGCAATAATTCTTTTCCTACACCTTTCACACGATTTTGTTTCGCTATGCCCATTGGACCAAACAATCCTTTCTTTCCTCTCACTACATCGTAACAGGCAAAACCAATTATCACTTCCTCCTGCTGTGCAATATAGATAGGTAACTTTTCGTTATATGTCCGAAATCCATAAACAACCGACTGTAACCACCGTTCACCAAATTCATCCGCTACAAATCGTGATAACTTATCAAAATCAGAAGGACTAGCTCTTCTTATATAACAAAATAATGTATTATAAATAGATTTAAAACGATTTAAATCTACCACTAAGTCTCTCGGGACAGCTGTAATACGTAATATATCTTCTTGCATTTGTGTATGTATAAATTCACCAATATCTGCATCTATACGAAATAATGCATACATAATATGTCCTTCATTAATTACTACTTGCTGAAAGCGTTCCATACGTTTCTTCGCTATTTGTAAAATTTCTATCGCTTTATAAGATAGTTTATATTGCCCTATTTTTTTATATTCTTGATTATGTAACTCGAATCGTTTTCGTAACGAAAGTTTTTCTAAAAAATCTGGACCCACTTTATGAAACAAATACATAAATAACTCAGCGCAAACTCCTGTACCTTCTTTACACATACCTATAAACAGATGGACCGGGTGAATTATGTTACACTCACTCTCTTTTGCTGCAATCTCCAATATTTTATGCACACGTTTTGTAAATTGAAATTCCTCCATCTGTATTCCCCTCCTCTATCAATTCACTACCAAACCGTATCCATAAATAATTGAAACGATTATCCCAACCACCAATATACCTGGAAGTAAATTCGCCACTTTAATTTTAATAAATCCGAGTAAGTTTAATCCGATTGCAGATATCATAATACCGCCCGTAGCCGTCATTTCCACTATAAATTGATTCATTAATTCTTTCGGGACGTAACTATTAATTTGTGTTGCAAAAACTGCAATACCACCCTCATATAAAATAACTGGAATCGCCGAAAATACTACCCCAATCCCTAAAGTTGTCGTTAATATAATAGAAATGAATCCATCAATAATCGCCTTTGTAAATAAAATATCATGATTTCCGCGAATCCCACTGTCCAACGCGCCAAGTATTCCCATCGCACCAATTGCAAAAATTAAAGTAGCTGTTACAAAACCTTCTGATATGCTGCCTTTCCCCTTCGATCCAACTTTATTTTCTAGCCAATCCCCTAAATGTTTTAACTTTTCTTCTAATTGTAACCATTCTCCAATTACCGTACCAATCACTAAACTCAGTATGACAACAAGAAAGTTTTCACTTTTTAATGCCATTTGAAGCCCAAGCACAGTAACCGCTAAACCGATTGCGTGCATTATCGTCCCTTTCATACTTTCTGGAATCCTACTAAATAATTTACCAAGTAAAGTACCAAATATAATACAAATCCCATTTACAACTGCTCCTAATATAACCATTTCTCATTCTTCACCCTTCGAATTCTTTATTTCTATATTTTGGTTTATACATTGATTTACAGGTTATCTATATGTTAACTTAATATTGAGAATATTAACAAATGTTTTCCACTACATAACCCGCTATTTTTTGTAACTTTAATTACCTTTAATAGATTCAGTGTTAATTTAATTGCGGGATAATATTAAAAGGGAAGGTATATATGAAAACTTTACTAAAACGATTTTTGTTAATAGCCTTTTTCATTACACCGATTGTTTTATTAATCAATTACTCTTTTATTTCAAAAGCAAAAGACAAACCCGATTTGCAAAACAAATCTAGTAAAACCGCTTCAAAAAGCGAAAAGAAAATAGAAGACCAAGAAATCACACTCACCTTCTCTGGTGATACAATGTTTGATTGGCAATTACGTCCTATAATCGAAAAGAATGGGGCTGATTACCCATTCCAACATGTAAAAGAAGAAATAAAAAAAGCTGATATTTCTTTTGTGAATTTAGAGTCGGCATTTACAACGAAAGAAAAGAAAGCACCTGGGCAATTGTTTTGGATTAAAAGTGATCCATCTACACTACAAGCTATTAAAAACACTGGATATGACATCGTAAATATTGGGAATAACCACACACTTGATTATGGGCAAGATGGATTATTAGATACGATTTCTCACGTAGAAAAATTAAAGTTCCCTTACATTGGAGCCGGAAAAAATGCGAAAGATGCATATACAGCACGAGAAATGACCGTAAAAGGGAAAAAGTTTAAATTTCTTTCCTTCGTTCGATTTATGCCTGATTCTAATTGGGTAGCTGGTGAGAATAAACCTGGCGTTGCGAATGGCTATGATTTAAATCTTGTAACAAAAACAATTAAAGAACAAAAGAAAGATGCAGACTATTTAATCGTCTATATGCATTGGGGCGTTGAAAAATCAAATCGTCCGGTAGAATACCAAAAACAATATGTACCTAAAATGGTTGAAGCAGGAGCTAACGCAATTGTCGGAAGCCATCCACATTGGTTACAAGGGTTTGAGTATTATAATAAAGTTCCTATCGCTTACTCATTAGGTAACTTTTTATTCCCAAGTTATGTGAATGGGAAAAGCGCTGAAACTGGCGTATTAACTTTAACTTTTAAAGGAAAGGATGTCCAAATGTCATTCAATCCTTATATCATTCGCAACAACCAAGTTTCCCCTGTAAATGAGGAAGAAAAGAAAAAAGCTCTTCAATATTTACAAACAATTTCAACTGATATAGAAATTGATGATACAGGGAAAATAAAAAACAAACGAAACTAGACAGCTCAAGATCTATTTCTCTGTAATATACTTTACAGAATAGGTGATAAACATGCTGAAAGACTTATTAGAAAATGTAAGTTTGTTAGAGAATATTTATAAAATATCTATAGCTGTTCTACTTTTATGTTCAATTTTCTCTGTTAGACTTCTAAAAAAAATAAAACGTGAACGAAAACTTACTACCTTTGAATTTACTATGTATGTAATCATTCGTATTGCGATACTCTTTTGGTTAACTAGCTTTATCCTTCTTGAATATGGAAAGTATATTGTTTAATTATAAAAAGATAGATACAAGTAGCGTTTCTACTGCTTGTATCTATCTTTTTTATTTCTAGTAAAACCGTATGTTATCCCTTTCCTTCTATTAAATAAGCAAATCAAACAAAATAGGATTTTTATTAAGCTCCATAAATTGAATATTATTTTCTTTAAAGCGAGTAATTAATTGCTCATAATCTTCTTTATGTTTTAACTCTACTCCGACTAATGCTGGACCATTTTCTTTATTATGTTTCTTAATATACTCAAAGCGAGTAATGTCATCTTCTGGTCCTAATCCTTTATCAAGAAATTCTCTTAGCGCACCTGAACGCTGAGGAAATTCAATGATGAAATAATGCTTTAACCCTTCGTAAATGAGAGAACGTTCTTTCATTTCTTGCATTCTATCAATATCATTATTTCCACCACTTAGCGTACATACAACTGTTTTACCCTTTATTTCATCTCTATATAAATCAAGCGCTGCAATAGAGAGTGCACCAGCCGGTTCAGCTACAATCGCATTTTTCTTATACAGTTCTAAAATCGTCGTACAAACTTTCCCCTCTGGTACTAAAACAATGTCATCAATTACATCTCTACAAGTTTCAAAAGTTAACTTTCCTACTTTTTTAACCGCTGCCCCATCAACAAAACTATCTATTTTCTCCAATGCGACATTATCATTTTGAAGAAAAGCCTCTTTCATAGATGCAGCTCCCATCGGTTCTACACCAATAACCTTTGTAGTAGGACTAACACCTTTTACATATGTACCAACACCTGATGCTAATCCACCACCGCCGATTGCTGTAAAGATATAATCAACCGATTTCTCCATATCATGCATAATTTCAACTGCCACTGTTCCTTGACCAGCAATAACATACGGATCATCGAACGGATGAACAAACGTCATTCTATTATCCTCACAATAGCGCTGTGCTTCTTGGAAAGAGCTATCGAATGTATCACCAACTAATACAATCTCTGCGAAATCACCACCGAAAAATTGTACTTGTGATACTTTTTGTTTCGGTGTTGTTGTGGGCATAAATATTTTTGACGGAATCTTCAATAAATTGCACGTATAAGCAACTCCTTGCGCATGATTACCAGCACTTGCACAAACAACACCGTTTTGCAACTTTTCTTTCGGTAAGCTTTGAATTAAATTGTACGCACCACGAATTTTGAAAGAGCGAATTAATTGTAAGTCTTCTCGTTTTACATAAACGTCACAATCATATTTCTCAGATAAAACTGTATCACGTTGTAACGGTGTTTTAATAACGATATCTTTCATGCAATTATGAGCCATTAAGATATCTTCAATTTTCACTCTCTCCTTTACCTTTTGCACCATTATATATCATCCTTATCTCTTTTAAATTGGCTCAATCAAAATGTGGGATTTTCAGGACAGCCCCTGTATTCGCCGATGTTACCATTTGTGCATAACGTCCAAGCCAGCCAGTTTTTACTTTCGGTTCTGGTCGTTTCCATTCTTTTTTACGCTTATCTAATTCTTCATTACTCACTCTTACTTCTAGTAAGCGTTCTTCAACATCAATACATACAATATCCCCTTGTTCAAGAAGTGCAATTGTTCCACCAGCTGCCGCTTCTGGTGAAATATGTCCTACTGAAATTCCACGTGAAGCACCCGAGAAACGTCCATCCGTTAATAATGCAACCTCAGCACCTAATCCCATTCCAACAATTGCTGATGTTGGTGCTAACATTTCTGGCATACCAGGGCCACCTCTTGGTCCTTCATAACGAATGACAACTACATCTCCTTTTTTCACTTTCCCAAGCATAATGCCAGCAAGTGCCTCATCTTGTGAATTAAAAATAACGCAAGGTCCTTCAAAACGCTTTACCTCTGTTGCACCGCTTTTAATAACTGCTCCATCTTTCGCAAGGTTGCCTTTTAATATACGCAATCCTCCTTCCTCACTATGAGGGTTTTCGAGAGAGTGAATAACTTCCTTATCTTTAATCTCTGCCTCAGCAATATTTTCTCTTAATGTTTGCCCCGTAGCAGTTATTCGATCAAGATGAAGTACTCCTTCTTTTCGGCTCATCTCTTTCAAAATTGCACTAATCCCGCCCGCACGATCAATATCTTCCATATGCCAATTTGAGGCTGGACTTACTTTACATAAATGAGGTACACGTCTTGAAACTGCATCAATACGGTTCATATCATAATCTAGTCCTGCCTCTTGTGCGAGTGCTAGCGTATGTAATACTGTATTCGTTGATCCACCCATCGCCATATCAAGTGCAAAAGCATCGTCAATTGCTTCTTCCGTTACAATATCACGCGGCTTAATATCTCTTTCAATTAAAATTTTCAATTTCTCTGCTGCTTGTTTAATTAACTCTTCACGTCTTGGATCAATTGCTAAAATACTCCCGTTACCAGGAAGAGCTAAACCTAACACTTCACATAAACAATTCATAGAGTTCGCGGTAAACATACCCGAACAAGAGCCACAAGATGGACAGCCATGATCTTCAATATCTTTTAATTCTTCTTCTGAAATTTTCCCAGATTGATAAGCTCCTACTCCTTCAAAAACGGAACTCAGATCAACAACTTCTCCTTTAGATGTTTTTCCTGCTGCCATCGGGCCGCCTGAAACAAACACAGTCGGAATATTAATACGTAGTGCCGCCATCATCATACCTGGTGTAATTTTGTCACAGTTTGGGATACAAATCATGCCGTCAAACCAGTGTGCATTTACAACCGTTTCTACTGAATCTGCAATTATTTCACGACTCGGAAGAGAATAACGCATACCGATATGTCCCATCGCAATACCATCGTCAACTCCAATTGTATTGAATTCGAATGGTACCATACCTGCCGCACGAACTGCCTCTTTTACAAGTTTCCCAAACTCGTTCAAGTGTTTATGCCCTGGAATAATTTCAATAAAAGAATTACAAATCGCTATGAATGGTTTTTCAAAATCTTCATCTTTCAAACCAGTTGCTTTTAATAAACTACGGTGCGGCGCTTTATCAAAACCTTTTTTAATCATGTCACTTCTCATCTTGTCAAATCCCCTCTTACGTATTTTTCATTTATACTCTCTTACTCTATTTCTTTACTAATTCTTTCGGTGCATGAATCCAGCTCATCATTTCACGAAGCTCTGCTCCCACTTTCTCTAATTGATGATTTTGTTCTGCTTTTTTCATTGCGTTATACGTCGGACGCCCTGCTTGATTTTCTAAAATCCATTTCTTCGCAAATTCACCTTGCTGAATTTCTGTAAGAACACGCTTCATTTCCTTCTTCGTTTCATCTGTAACAATTCTCGATCCTGTTGCATAATCTCCAAACTCTGCCGTATCTGAAATAGAATGGCGCATATTCGTTAATCCACCTTCGTACATTAAGTCAACAATTAGCTTTAATTCATGCAAACATTCAAAGTATGCAATTTCAGGACGATATCCACCTTCCGTTAACGTTTCGAACCCGGCCTTCACAAGTGCAGTTACCCCGCCGCAAAGTACAGCTTGCTCACCGAATAAATCCGTTTCGGTTTCTTCTTGGAATGTCGTTTCAATTACACCCGCACGTGTACAACCTACACCTTTTGCATACGCTAATGCTACATGTAGCGCTGTTCCCGTCGCATCTTGATGCACTGCGACTAATGCCGGAACACCATTTCCTTCTTGATATACACGGCGAACGAGATGACCTGGACTTTTTGGCGCAACCATTGCTACATCTACGTAACTTGGCGGATTAATTTGGCCGAAGTGAATGTTAAATCCATGTGAGAAAAGTAACATTTGTCCTTCACGGAGATTCTCTTCTACTTCTGATTTATATACATGTGCTTGCTGTTCATCTGGCAATAACATTTGTACAACTTGTGCGGTTCGAACCGCTTCTGAAACAGACATTACTTCAAACCCATCCGCTTTCGCTACTTCATACGACTTACCAGAACGAACACCAACTACTACTTCTACACCAGAATCACGTAAATTTTGTGCTTGCGCATGACCTTGTGATCCATAACCAACTACTGCAACAGTTTTCCCTTGTAATAACTCTACATTTGCATCTTTCTCATAATACGTTTTCATATTCCATACACTCCTTATAATTTATTTACTTGTAGAACATCAATTAATTTTTTCAACTGACTAACAAGTAATGTCGCTTCATTTTCAGTACAAACTGCTGTGAGTTTCATTTCAGAAACACCACTAGTATCTCTTT
The DNA here is from genome assembly GCF_900108285.1 of Bacillus sp. ok061. Classification (NCBI taxonomy): domain Bacteria; kingdom Bacillati; phylum Bacillota; class Bacilli; order Caryophanales; family Bacillaceae; genus Bacillus; species Bacillus sp. ok061. The sequence goes on from NZ_FNUW01000019.1 coordinate 95,021, forward strand.
CGTTTAAATGTAAAGAAGAAATATAATAACCACGCCGAGCAAAAATCCCACTTATACGTAATAAGACACTTGGCTCGTTATGAATAACGAGTGAAAAAGTATGACTCATTCTTCCCACCTCTTCATAATCATTTCGTTATTTCCTTTGTTTGGCGGAACCATCGGAAATACGTTTTCACCTTCTTCTACACAAAAATCAACTACGACAGGACCTTCATAAGCAAATGCTTCTAACATCACTTGTTTCGCCTCGGTTGAATTTGTTGCTCTTAATCCCTTGACTCCATAAGCTTCTGCTACTTTCACAAAATCTGGTGATCCAATTTTTGACTCTGATAAACGATTTTCATAAAACATTTCTTGCCATTGCCTTACCATCCCTAAAAATTTGTTATTTATGATAAATACTTTTACAGGGATATTATTTTCAGCAATTGTTTGTAGTTCTTGAATGTTCATTTGAAAAGAAGCGTCACCTGCAATACAAATAACAAGTTCTTCTTTTTTAGCTAGCTGAGCACCGATTGCTGCTGGAAAACCAAACCCCATCGTTCCTAATCCTCCAGAAGTAAGGAACGTCCGAGGTTTTCTTGCTTTATAGAAGTGAGCAGCCCACATTTGATGCTGTCCTACTTCTGTTGTGACAATTGCTTCACCATTCGTTAATTCACTTACTAAGTTGATCACATTCTGTGGTTTTAACTCAGATTCTTTTTGCTTATAAGAAAGTGGATATTCTTCTTTCCATGCCTTTACTTTCTGAAGCCATTCGTCTGTTTGTGTATAAATAGACATATGTAACAACATGTGTAACGCTTTTTTCACATCACCAACAATCGGATGCTCTACAGTTACATTTTTATGAAACTCAGAAGGATCAATATCAATATGTACTTTTTTCGAGTGCGGAGAAAAAAGTTCTAATTTCCCTGTTACACGATCATCGAAGCGAACACCTAATGCAAGTAGTAAATCACATTCTGTTACCGCCATATTAGCAGCGTATGTCCCATGCATACCAAGCATCCCTAGAAACAATGGATCTCCCGGTGGATATGCACCAAGTCCCATTAAAGTTGAAACGACTGGAATACGGTTCTCCCTTGCGAATTCGAAGAGTTCATCGGATCCACCTGAATGAATGACACCTCCTCCAATATAAAGAAGTGGACGCTTTGATTTTGAAATTGCTTTAGCCACCTCTCTAAGTTTCATGCTGTCTGGTACAAGTTCTGGTTTGTACCCCGGAATATCAACTTCTTCATTAAAGAAACTGGTGACTTTTGCATTTTGAACATCTTTTGGAATATCGATTAATACTGGTCCCGGTCGTCCGCTTTTGGCGATGTAAAAAGCTTCTTGCACAACTTGTGATACATGATTTACATCACGAACTTGGTAATTATGCTTCGTAACAGGTACTGTAATTCCGACAACATCCGCTTCTTGAAATCCATCTTTACCAATTAAAGGCGTCGCAACTTGGCCGGTAATGACAACTAAAGGAATCGAATCCATATAAGCGTCTGCTAAGCCCGTAACTAAATTTGTCGCCCCTGGGCCAGAGGTAGCAAAGACTACCCCGACCTTTCCAGAAGCTCTCGCATATCCTTCAGCCGCATGAATGGCAGCTTGTTCATGACGAGTTAAAACATGTTTCAAACCACTTTCGTATAACGCATCGTATACTGGTAAAATCGCTCCGCCTGGATAGCCGAAAACGGTCGTTACACCCAATTTCTTCAAACATTGAATCACGTGCCCAGCGCCTGTCATTTCTTCACACTGTAACTTCTCATACGCTGTATACTGCTGCTTCATTTCAATTAACTCCTCTCCTTATTTATGCTAAGCTTTCCGTCAGCCCGGGAACACGTACTCCTCTTTCTCTCGTTAATTTTTTAAATTCTTCGGTCAATTGTTTCGTTACACTTCCTGGTTTCCCATCTCCAATTTCTCTCGAATCAACTTTTACAACTGGAATTAACTCCGCTGCTGTTCCTGTTAAAAATACTTCATCCGCTACGTATACGTCATGGCGAGTGAATGGTCTTTCCTCACATGGAATACTCAATCGTTCACATAGCTCGATAACACTATTTCTCGTAATACCTTCTAATGCTCCTAAATAGGATGGCGGGGTTAATACTTTTCCATCTTTCACAACGAAAACATTATCGCCAGAACCTTCACAAACATATCCTTGTTGATTTAACATAAGAGCCTCTAACACTCCTGCTTGTGCCGCCTCAATTTTTACAAGTACGTTATTTAAATAATTCATTGACTTAATACGTGGATCTAACGCGTCTGGCGTATTACGTCTTGATGCAACAGATACAACGCTTAGCCCATTATCATAAAATTCTTGTGGGAATAACTTTAATTGTTCTGCAATGATAATTACGCTCGGCTTCACACAACTTCTCGGATCGAGCCCTAAGTCACCTTTTCCTCTTGAGACAATTAAGCGAATGTAAGCATCAGCATATTCGTTTTTTTGGAGTGTATGTAAAACTGCTTCTTCCATTTCTTCTACCGTCATTGGAATTGTTAGTAAAATAGATTTCGCTGATTCATACAATCGTTTCACATGTTCTTTTAAACAAAATACATTTCCTCCGTAACTACGAATCCCTTCAAATACACCGTCTCCGTATAAAAAACCGTGATCATATACTGAAACAACTGCCTTTTCTTTTTCTACAAATTCCCCATTCATATAAATGTACTGGTTTCCCATCTCACATCGCTCCTCTTTTTTTCTCTCTATTTTTGCAATCTATTTCTATATCGATTGCTGAGATGAGTATTTTTAACAGAATATTCAGTATATAAACCTTAAAAATATACTCGTCTCAACAATCGATTACATACATACTTGTAGCAATCCATTGCTGAGACGAGGGAATCGCGGTACCACTCAGCTTCCTTACACTTCTCACGAAATATAAGCTCTGCAAGTCCAATTAGACTTTTGTTTTTCTATCGGAAACAACTCCGCTACTTTTTACTAGTTTCAAAAGTAGTGCTCCGAGGTGATCTTCAATGATTAAATTGTTACCGCCCTCACAGCTTCTAGGCGGCTCTCTGAAACAATTTTTATCATTTACTCTCCTCTTCTACGCATTCTCTTCTTCTATTTTTAAAAATAAAAACTCTCGCCTCAGCAATCAACTACTACAATTTAGTAGCTTTGATTGCTGAGGCGAGAGTTTCGCGTTACCACTCAGCTTCCTTATACTTCTCACGAAATATAAGCTTTGTAGGTCCAATCAGACCTCCGTCCTTTTACCGGAGACGATGCCGCCGCCCTCTACTCAGTTTCCCTTTCGCAAGCGATGCTCCGAGGTGATCTTCAATGATTCGATTGTTACTACCCTCACAGCCTTGGAGTAGCTCTCTGAAACGATCATAATCATCTACTTTCCTCTTCTTTGCATATACAACATATAAAGTTAGAAAATTCTTAATTAACTTTTATTTGTTACACGTATTATAGGACGTTGTTCTTTTCCTTGTCAACATGTTTTTTCAAAAAAATCAAAATTGGAATGCATTACTTACATACACTCATATATTACTTAAGTATGTTTGCATTACTACATAAAGAAAAACTTATAAAGTTTATGAGGAGATGAGGAAACTATGTTAAAAGGGAAAGTAGCGTTAGTTACAGGAGCAAGCCGAGGAATTGGACGAGCGATCGCTAAACGTTTAGCAAATGACGGTGCATTGGTTGCTATTCATTACGGAAATCGAAAAGAAGATGCTGAAGAAACTGTTTATGAAATTCAATCAAATGGCGGATCTGCTTTTTCTATCGGTGCAAACCTTGAATCTTTACATGGTGTAGAAACCCTTTATAGTTCTTTAGATAGCGAATTACAAAAAAGAACTGGTAGTACTAAATTTGATATTTTAATAAACAACGCTGGAATTGGTCCTGGTGCTTTTATTGAAGAAACGACTGAACAATTTTTTGATAGAATGTTTTCAGTTAATGCAAAAGCACCATTCTTTATCATTCAACAAGCACTGCCACGTTTACGTGACAATAGCCGAATTATTAATATTTCATCCGCTGCGACCCGCATTTCTTTACCTGATTTTGTTGCATATAGTATGACGAAAGGCGCTATTAATACAATGACTTTCACACTAGCAAAACAGCTCGGAGCACGAGGAATAACAGTGAATGCAATACTTCCTGGATTTATTAAAACAGATATGAATGCGGAACTCTTGAGCGACCCAATGATGAAACAGTACGCTACTACCATTTCCGCTTTTAATCGCTTAGGTGAAGTAGAAGATATTGCCGATACCGCGGCATTTCTCGCTTCTCCAGACAGCCGCTGGGTTACTGGACAATTAATTGATGTTAGCGGAGGATCTTGTTTGTAATTTCTTAATCTACTTACGCAAAAAAAGCCAGCATTTTTGCTGGCCTTTTTCACTGTGTAAAACGATATCCTACTCCCCAAATTGTTTCGATATATGATTTATCGAATGGATCGAGTTCAATTTTTTGACGAATATTTTTCACATGTACAGCAACCGTTGCTGCATCACCAATTACATCCATCCCCCATACAGTTTCAAAGAGACGATCTTTACTAAATACTTGATTTGGATGTTCTGCCATACAAGTTAATAAATCAAATTCTTTTCCGGTTAACATGACCTCAGTTCCATTTACAAATACACGTCGGGCCGATTTATCAATAAACAATCCTCGAATACGAATTTCATCTTTTATTAGCTCTCGTTTTCCTGTTAAACGATCATAACGAGCTAGATGAGCATTTACACGTGCCACCATTTCACTCGGGCTAAACGGTTTTATAATATAATCATCTGCTCCAAAACCTAACCCTTTAATTTTATCGATTTCCTCTTGTTTTGCGGACACCATAAGTATTGGTATGTCCTTTTCCAATCGAACTTGTTTACAAATTTCATATCCATCTATTCCCGGTAACATTATGTCTAAAATTAACAAGTCATAATCCTCTAGAAGAACTCTTTGTAAACCTTTTTCGCCAGAGTAATCAATATCTACTGTATACCCAGCAACCTCTAAATAATCCTTTTCTAACTCTGCTATAATAGCTTCATCTTCAATAATTAAAATTCTTTTCAAGATGCTCTCCTTTTTCTAATTGATTTTTTGTAATGTAAATGCCAGCGTCGTTCCTTTACCTTTTTTGCTTTCTACCCAAATATCACCACCATGTTGTGTGATAATCTGATGTGCAATTGACAAACCAAGTCCGCTTCCACCTGTTTTAGAATTTCTAGAATGATCTGCACGATAAAACCTTTCAAATATATGAGGCAACGCCTTCTCTTCTATTCCTACCCCATTATCTTTTATGTAAATCGTTACATAATCAATAGATTCGGTCATGCGAATTCCTATATATCCTTCTTCTTTATCCATATACTTCACACTATTCCAAATGATATTTGTAATAACACGACGTAATTTTTCACGATCACCTTTTACCAAAATAGAAGTATCCTTTTGAGCATCCCATCTCACTGCAATTCCCTTATTTTGTAATTCAAGCTGTAGTTCTTCTATGCAATCAGATAAGTATTGATTAATTTCAACCTCTTCAAATTGAAACGGTTCCTCTTTTAAATCAAGTTTTGAAAAGAGAAAAAGCTCGTCAATTAATTGATCCATATCAAACACTTTATGATAAATAATCGTTAAATATTTATCTAATTGTTCTGGAGTTCGAGCGATACCCTCTTTAATTCCTTGTACATAACCTTTAATAGCCGTTATTGGCGTCCGTAAATCATGAGAAATATTTGAAAGCAACTCTTTACGATTTTTTTCATATTGCATTTGCAACTCGACCGATTCCTTCAACCTGCCACGCATCTCTTCAAACGATAAACTTAATTCACCTATTTCATCTTTCGCAAGTGGCTTTACTTGAAAATCTAAATCACCCTTTTGAATTCTTTCCGTTGCCTGCTTTAATGAATGCAATGGTTTAATAATACTCCGTGATATAAAATATGTTAATATTCCATTCGTAATAATTAACCCAAGTATTAAAGAAAATACGAAATACGGGAAAAATTCTCTAATCATTTCTTCTAAAGGATTTACATACTCAAATACAAAAATACTTACCTTATCCTTCTCTTCATCGTAGTAATCAAATTGCTTATAGTAAAAAGAATTACCCTCTATTTTCACATCCATTCCTTTTCTTTGTCCTTCCGTTTCAAATGCGGGTAGGTATTTATCAAACGAAGAGATTTTAAAATATGGGGATGAATATGTAAGCTCATCATTTTTTCGAATTAGTAATCCTGCTTGATTATCGTTTAATTCTTTATCAGTTTCCTTTAAAAAATTTATATCCTCCAATTTATCTGGAGCATACGATGAAAGAATTTTCAACCTACTAAAAATATCATCTTCATCTTCTTTTGTACGAATAGCTCCCTCCTGCTCTTTATCAATGAGAGAATGACTATTTTGATTAAGACCAATGATTGCTTTTGCAATACGAATATCACCAAATAAAGTAACACTAATTAACATAACTGCTATACCGCAAAAAACGATTGGAATAATTACCATCGCAACATACGACAACAGCAATCTAATACGGATTGACATTACAGAACTCCTATGAACATTATAATTTTAGCTTGTTACAGAATTCACCGGAAACGAAACTTGACTCATCCAAATACCAGCTAATAATACGAGTATAGCTAGAACAATTTCTAAGAGCAATAAACGGCGATTAACTGTTCCAATATCGTTACCCCATGTTTTCGTTTGTCTCCATGCTACAATTGTAATTATACATACAGTAAGAATCTTTATATTTAAAAGGTTCGTCCATATTGAATTAAAATTAAAAAACACCCAATTCCTTGTCTGTAAAAACACAATTAATTCCCCAGAAAGAAATGCTAGAATAAATGAAATACCAGCAATAATACTAAAATGTTTACGGAAACGCTTTTGATCAAATGTAATTTTGTATAATGTTGTCCACGCTATAACAAGAGCTAAATAAATAAGTGCTCCTAGCCACACTGCAATACTCATAACATGGACCATTCTAATTATAACTGCTGCCCAATTTGGATTAGTAATCCATACATGACCTGTGAAAGAAAAACTCGCAACAAGAAATCCCCAAACTAGCGCATACCATTCGTTCCCCATATGCTGCAAAGACATAAGAACTAATAATAGCAGTTGAATCATAATAATAACTGAAAATGGCGAATGAATAAGTAAACTCTCCTTCGGAATAATTGACTTATACACTATTAATTCGGCTATTAATCCTACTACAAGTATAGAGAAAAAAATCTTTTTCATATTCTTCATTCTTTGCAATATGGAAGGTAATCTATAACGTTTTACAAACATATCGAGCCACTTTACTCCTGCTCCAATTAAAATCATTCCCTCTACAATATAGCGTAGTGTTACTATCATAACATCTGAAAATACTGAGCCACTCCCACTCGCATTTCCCTCTACCACTACATTAGTTTGTACTTCTTCTCCAATTGAAAAGGGATAGCCTCCCTCACTCGGATGTCCGTCTGCAGAAATCATAGACCACCTTACTGTGTAAGTACCATTATTTAAGTTTGGTAATTTCACTTTTATTTTTGTTGGGTTATCTAATATTTCAACCTTTGATACTTGCACTCTCTTTGCACTTGGATCTAGCAGTTCAATATTGACTACATTTCCTGTAACTGGTTCACTAAATTCAAGAATAATCTGTTCCGGTTGTACTGTAAGAACCTCCCCCTCTTTAGGGGTGGCTCCTACAACACTTGTATGAGCAAATACACTACTATGAGAAAATAAAAATATACTTACACTTGTTAAAATAAATACTATCATTCTATAAAGCATGAAAACCTCCGTATTATTATTCTGGATGATTACCTGAGTGATCTCCGGTAGAAAATGGAGTAGTTACCCCCTCATAATTCATCATCGTATGCATTCCTTTTTCCGCATGAACGAGATGATGACAATGAACCATCCATAGTCCACTATTATTTGCCTCTAAACCAATTTCATATTCTTCTCCCGGAAAAACATTAACTGTATCTAAGTAAATCGGACTTCCCTCCATTGGTTTACCATTTTTAGAAATAACTTGGAATGTATGTCCATGCAAATGCATTGGATGAATTTCTTCTCCCTTATTTTTAAAGCGAATCTTAACTTTATCTCCTTTCTCTACTTTAATGGGTGGAATATTAGGTGATGTCTTTCCATTAATCGTATACACCCATTTTTCTTGTCCATTTACATCTTTCACACCTTCTGCCAAATCCATATCATAGACCTTTGTAAACTTTGAATCTATCGTAAACTTGCCAACTTCTTTTTCTCCATATTTCGTAAAGTCAAACCATGGATAACTCTTTATATCAATAGGTTTTTTCGGCAAAGAACCGTTCCCAATAGTCGCCGTTAACATACGATTCATTTTCTTAGATGGATCCACATTAATAAGTTTTACACTCGTTGTTTCCGGCATTTTAAAAACAAGGTCATAACGTTGTGCAGCTCCCATCGGAAGAATTGCTTTATCTAGCTCGTCCCCACCTTTTATATCACGACCATCTAATGCGATAATTTGAAATGGCACCCCAACTAATGTCATTAAATGCGTATTATTCCCAGCATTAATTAAGCGAAGGCGTACTGTTTCACCTGGTTTTGCATCCAATCGTAGTCCCTCACTTGTATCATTTAATGTAAATACATCATAATCATCTCCATCAGATAAATCTTTGAGTTGATCATTACTTGGCATCATTAACGGGCCTTCTAAAGTTTGCGCCTTTTCATTTCGAATATGATTGCTAGGGTAGCTATCCCAATCTTTATCTTGTTCGCCATTATGCTTACGGGTTTTTATGGCTCCTGTTTTCCATTCATGGATCGCCACTGTATAATCCTTTTCATATTTTACAGCTGGTTTATTCGGTTCAATAACAATGGTTCCAAATAGTCCCCACCTGATCAGCATTAAATGCGTATGTATATGTTTCACCTGGTTTTATAGCATTTTGCGTAACACCTGGAACACCGTCTACCGCCGCAGGAACATCTAATCCGTGCCAATGGATTGTAACTGGTTCTGGCAATTCATTTTTCAAATTTACAACAATACGTTCACCTTGTTTAACTCGAATTTGAGTACCCGGTGATGTTCCATCAAAGGTCCATGCATCTACCTTTTTCCCATTTCCCAAATCTACACTTGCTACTTTCGCCGTAATATTAAAAGTTTTTGTAACCCTTTTTTTGGCATCTGAATTAGCAATAGATGTAATTGATTCTGAAGTAGATGTTGCATCTGTTAACTTCTTTTTTTCATTTGTACCTGGGTAATTATTTATTAAAAAATATCCAAAAATAACTAACCCTAATAGTAAGCATGCCGCAATTAATATATTTCTTAAATCGCTTTGTATAAATTCCTTTTTCATATTAGTCTCTCTTTCATTTTTTGTTGTAAACTATTAATTTTCATATATGGATTCATTGCCTATCACCTCACATATTCACTTCGATTTACATCATAACACTCAGAAAAAAAGAAACTTTGAAGGAATTTTAAAGACTTTATAAAGAAATATATTTCAATTTTTCTTTACTTCTAAATTTTTTTTATTGCGCAATAAAAAAAATTGTATAATACTATATAAAACATATACATTTAGGAGGATTACAACAATGTCCGAAAAAACATACGAACTCGCAACCTTCGCAGGCGGTTGCTTTTGGTGCATGGTAAAGCCATTTGATGAACTTCCTGGTATTCATAAAGTACTTTCTGGCTATGCAGGTGGTCATGTAGAAAACCCAACATATGAACAAGTAAAAGCTGGTACATCTGGTCATTTAGAAGTTGTACAAATTACATTCGATCCTTCTATTTTTCCATATGAAAAATTACTAGATTTATATTGGCCACAAATCGATCCAACTGATGATGGCGGACAATTCTTTGACCGTGGTCCCTCTTACCGCACTGCTATTTTTTATCATAATGAAACGCAAAAAGAGCTTGCTGAAAAATCAAAACAAGCTCTTGCAGAAAGCGGTATGTTTAAAGAGCCAATCGTAACTGAAATTCGCTCGGCTGCACCTTTTTATGAGGCTGAAGAATACCATCAACATTTCTATAAAAAGAACCCAGAAAAATATGCTAATGAGCAAAAAGAATCTGGCCGTGAAGACTTTATAAAAGAAAATTGGCAAAAATAATAATAAAAATGCATCGTACCTTTTAAGTACGATGCATTTTTATCTTTGAAAAAAGTGCCATGCAATGATGAGAACAACCGCTGTCAATGTCCAAAGTGCGATTTCATTTTTCACTCTACTCTTCTTCTTAGTCATTTCATTCCCTCCTAATAGCAATACAACATATTCAAGATTCCCTCTGTTTAATTGTCCATCTTATATACGTGAATACATCCGTACAAATTCTTATAACAAGACCACCAATGATTCCGATTGCAATTAAAATTACTAACGTCTGTCCAAAACTAAAAGTAGTTGTGTATGTTATGTAGAGAACAACGCATACAAGTAAAACATCCGGTAAAGAAAGCAAAAACTTTTTAAGCATTTCTTCAGCTCTCCTATGCTTTATTTATCTCTTCTACTGTAGCTTTGAAATAAAGCTTGTTTAAAAATTCTATTTAGATACTTATTTTACGCAAAAAGAATAAGAACCCCTTTTGAAAAGAGATTCTTATTCATCAAATGCAAATTTGATTATTTTCTACATATCCTTTACCATAATTACTCCTAAAATAGAATAATATTACTAATGATTTGTTGTACATTAACTATTTGCCAGGCAATCGGATGTTGCGCCAACTACCTACATCGCATTGACCGTATGTATTATCACCTACTGCTACCACGGTGCCATCTAATTTAAGACCGACCGTATGCGCACAACCAGCTGCTACCGCTATAATATCGCGCCAATCACTTACATTACATTGACCATACTCATTCCAGCCTACTGCCACCACGGTACCGTCTGATTTAAGTCCGATTGTATGATTCGTACCAGCTGCTATTGCCATAATATCTTTCCAGCTGCCTAAATCGCATTGACCAAGCTTATTATTACCCACGGCCATCACTTTGCCATCCGGTTTCAAACCAACAGTATGAAGGTAACCTGCCGCCAACTCCACCATACCACGCCATCCACTTACATTGCATTGGCCATATCGATTATTCCCCACTGCCGTCACTGCGCCGTCCAATTTAAGACCGACTGTATGCCAATCACCCGCCGTGACCGCCACAATATTTCTCCAGCTACTTACATTACATTCTCCTTCTTTATTTCGCCCCACCGCTATTACCGTGCCATCCGGTTTAAGACCAATGGTACGACGCCATCCCGCCGCAACCGATACAATATTATGCCATTCGTTTACATCACATTGATTATGCTTATTCCACCCCACCGCTTCCACAGTATTATCACTTTTCAGAGCGATTGTATGAGCATTACCCGTGTTCGTCGCCATATGAACATTGCCCGCTGCGACTGCTTCAATATCACACCAACCGCTTACATTGCATTCTCCTTCTTTATTTCGCCCCACTGCCACAACTGTGCCATCCGATTTAAGAGCAACTGTATGACCACGACCTGCCGCTATCGTACCTTTAGGCCACCGTTTCACTTTTAACATTTCTTCTTTCGGTGAAATGTAATTCATGTTTTACCTCCTCGCATATAAGCAACTGTATCCAAATAGATATTTTTATCTAATTTCATTATAAATGACCCGACTTTTTTTATAAATTTACAGCTACAAAAGAAGCCTATTATTACTTCTTCAAAAAATAAAAACCTCCAGTTTAAATGAAGTGAACCCGAATAGTGGTACATGAAAAAACACCTCCTGAATTCGCATACTAAGTATGCAAATTCATTGGAGGTGTTTTTCGTTTGAAGACAAGAGTTCATTACCCAGAAGAAACAAAGTGGAAAGTCATTGAAATGAAGAAAGACGGTTATTCAAATCGTGCAATTATGGAGAAACTCGGAATTAAAAATGTTTCCCAAATTAAGACATGGATGAAATGGTATCGTACAGATCAAACGTATCGTTTTCAACAACCTGTAGGAAAACAATATTCTTATGGAAAAGGACCAAAAGAGCTCAGTGAATTAGAACAGCTACGTTTAGAAAATAAACATCTAAAAACAAAATTACTTG
>NZ_FNUW01000085.1:0-1434 GCF_900108285.1 Bacillus sp. ok061
TGAAGTGCACCCCAATTGTTAGACACAGCCTAACAATTGGAGGTGCATTTTTTATGGCTAAATTTTCTTCAAAAGAAAAAATCCAAGCGGTGAAACGATATTTAGATGGTACAGAAAGTGGAAAAACAATTGCTAAATCTATAGGAGTTAACCCTAGCGTACTTCGTGAGTGGATTAGACGATATGAGTCTTCAGGTGAAAAGGCCTTTGAAAAGTGCTATACATTCTACCCAGCCCAGTATAAACTAGATGTACTTTATTATATGAATGAACACGGGACATCTATCAGAGAAACAGCGGCACTTTTCAATATACCGTCTTATGAAACACTTCGGAAATGGAAAATAGCTTATGAAACAGGAGGATTGGATGCCCTACAATCAAAGAAAAAGGGGCGTCCAACCATGAAAGATAAAAAAATAAAACCAGTAGATGAAGGATCAATCGAAGCCTTACAAGTGGAAAATGAGCGTTTACGTATGGAAAATGCATATTTAAAAAAGTTGAATGCCTTAGTTCAAAACAAAGAAAAATCACCAAACAAGACAAAGCGCAAGTAATCTACGAGTTAAGGCATGAATTTCCTATCAAGGAGTTACTTCAACTCGCAAACATTCCACGTAGTACGTACTATTACTGGATGAAACGTTTTAATCGTCCTGATCCAAATGCGGAGGTAAAAGAACGGATTCAAGCTATTTATAATGAACACGATGGGTGTTATGGTTATCGTCGTATTCGTGATGAACTTATGAATCGTGGACACAAAGTAAATCATAAAAAAGTGTATCGCCTTATGAAAGAATTAGGGTTAAAATGTCTGGTTCGTATGAAAAAATATCGCTCTTACAAAGGGACAGTTGGGAAAATTGCGCCAAATATTTTAAATCGCAACTTCCAAGCTGAAAAACCAAATGAAAAGTGGGTTACAGATATTACGGAGTTTAAGTTATTTGGGGAGAAGTTATACCTATCACCAATGTTGGATTTATTTAATGGTGAAATTATCACGTATACAATTGGTTCAAGACCGACCTATTCCCTTGTTTCAACGATGTTGGAACAAGCTCTTTATTGTGTAACCGATCCGGATAAACTCCTCATTCACTCTGATCAAGGTTGGCACTATCAAATGAAACAATACCGTCATTCTCTTAAGAATTGTGGCATAACTCAAAGTATGTCTCGCAAAGGAAACTGTTATGACAATGCCGTTATTGAAAATTTCTTCGGTATCATGAAATCGGAATTTCTGTATCGAAAAGAATTTGAAAGTATAACACATTTCAAACAAGAATTAGCAAAGTATATAGAATACTATAATCATAAAAGAATTAAGGCAAAATTAAAGGGTATGAGCCCAGTACAATACCGGGCTCATACCCTAGAGCCTGCCTAATGAAACGACCTGTCTAACTTTCGGGGTTCACTTCA
>NZ_FNUW01000065.1:0-8469 GCF_900108285.1 Bacillus sp. ok061
GCCACCTTCAGGATCAATGACGATGAGACGTCGATGACCTAATGCCGCTCGTTTTGAAAACCAATGCCCCTCTGCATCAGGCCCTCGGTGAATGATAGCATCTGTCATTTTTTTTAACGTTTCTTGTTCATGAGACAGGTCTTTAGACCAGTCTATCCACCCTGCAATTCCACACATAGTGTCTACCTTCTCTCAAATAGTATAGAAACCGACTAAAATCAAATATCAGTCGGTTTTCCGTAAAAAAATCCGACTAAAAACACCTTTTAGTCATGTTTATATAATAAAATGAATTGAATAAAAAATCAAATAATTTAATCAAGAAAGAAATCACTGTCCCCTTTCATTTGAATTCTCATCGTCCGATTATAAAAATTATTACCTCAAACTTTCACCTTTATCCCTAGGTTATAAAGGTGCATTCTATTATAGTTATATACTAGAAATAAAAATGGTGTATGTTATTCTATAAGAAACAAATAGAGGAATTTCTATTAGGAGTTACAAAATTACAAATGAACTGATACAGAATGTAAAGACAGAAAACTTCGCTAAATATTTCAAGGATAGGGTGTAGACAATGATCAAATTAGAAAAAGAAAATAAAAAAATGAAAATCATTCAATCTGCCACAATACTGTTCTCTACGCGTGGTGTCCGTAACACAACGGTTGATGAAATTGCAAAGACAGCTAAAGTTGGTAAAGGTACTATTTATTATTACTATACAGATAAAACTGAAATATTATGTGACTGCTATATGCGTCATATTCAGCTCAAACGCTCACAATTATTTAATTTATATAAAGAAGAAAAAGATGTTTTACTTCGAATACAAAAAATTCTTCATTATATCAGCCTAGAATATCATCAAGATCCGTTTGTTTCTACACTCTTTCAAGAATATAAAGAATACCATTCACCTGAAATTACAACTTGTTTTAAACAATCTGAAGAAGAAGCAATTAACATGATAAGTAATTTACTCGAAAAAGGTTATCAGCAAGGAGCTTTGCATAAGGTACCATTACCGCTTACAGCTTTTATGTTAGTACGAATGATTTTTAACTACGAACAGGATTATATAAAAGATGATAAAAGTGATACAGAATTTCTGCAGTTGCTAAAGCATATGCTTCTTAAAAACTAGTTTTAATAACAAAAAAATAATTGTGGTACAAATATATGAAGAAGAACGTGAATAATGGATGGTTTAATAAGCTCTTTTCATTCTAGACAAACCTGCAAAATAATCCAACGCTTATGTAGGAATGACTGATAAAATCCCAACCCGTGTGATTGTTCATCGACTACTAAAAGGCAAAGCCTTTTGGCTCCGCCAAACCAAAATTCATCTCCCACCTATTGTCGGATTACGCCCTTCACACGCTTGTGGAAGGAGAATTCTTTCGGGAAATATGTTAAAACATGTTAAGCATTCTTCCTCATTCATCGTTGCAAAAAGATAAAACGAGAAAGATTAGAATGCGAATTCAGGTGATGTTTTTATCATGTACTAATATTCGAGCTCACTTCAATGTGCTTAAGCTTTTTATTTTTTACTCTATTAGATTATTGATAGGCACCCTCTTCTGAATCCCACACTTCAGTAAATTGAAAACCTTTTAATTCACTATCTAAAATTGCATTTTTGAATTGATCTGATACTAAAAGATAGTTAGGATGTACCTTCCCATTTATATTCAATTTAAAAATTAGTTCGTGCTGGACAACATAAGGAATAAATACAAATTTTTTACATCCTATTATTAAACCTGAACTTAACTTATCAAAGATTGTTTTATTAGTATCAAGTGCTTCCAACACCCTTAAAACATGCATAAGCATAGTATTTTTTATTTGTTTGTTTATGAATTAATGGTAAAAATTCAATATTATCTCCTACTATAGGTTCTAAAACATTCTTGGCTTTTTCACTAATTATTTGTACACCAGACTTTCCCCAAAAAATAGGGGAATCGCTTGATTTCCCTTCATCTTTTACCTCAATAAACTTAGGCGTCCATGAATCTGACAAACTCACCATAGAATTAAAACTAGTTTTAAAATATTTTTTATCCTCTTCATAGTTCAATAATTGAAAGGTTTCATAATCATCAGTCGAGCTCTTTAATTGCCAAATCTTCATATATATTTTCCTTTATTATTACCATTTATTTATATAGTTATTTGTTGGGTCCATTTAATCGCAAATTACCTTCTAATAAATCTCTTCCTATTCCATGTAACACCGTTTGGGTTCACATTCCTTATTTAATTCTTGTAAAAAATAAAAAATGAATTTCAAATTATGTTTAACATTAATTATTTTTATCCATTGGTATTGTATTTAGTGCTAAACCAATAGATCCTAATTTTTCAATTTTTTTTTGCTTTACCATATGGAGCTCCTTTTAATAGTTCCCCTGTTGAAATATCAAGTGCTAGTACACTTTTTATCTTTACTAAATCTTTTAATCCTCCATTAGGAATTTCTATTAACACTATATTACACGTATCAGGGATTTCTTCTTTTATTTTCTGTATTTTTTGATTCAAACACCCCGTATTTACCCACTCATTGAACTACCCCCACTTTCACTTCGTTTAGAAGTGAGGGATTCCTAAGTAAAGAGTTCTATCGAACTCTAATTGATTAGGCTAACCCCGCAGTCCTTGCGGTTAGAAGCCTTATCGCTTCATTCTTTAGATTGATACTTGCGTTAATATCCCTATCATGGTGTGTACGACAAGAAGGACAGTCCCATTCACGTAGGTTTAGATTTTTAACGTCTTTATTTTGATATCCACAACAGGAACATAATTGGCTGGAAGCAAATGTTTTCGATACGACAATGACTTGTTTGCCATACCATTTTGCTTTGTATTCTAACATGGATCGAAATTGCAACCAAGATACCTCACTAATTGCTTTTGCTAACGTATGATTCTTTAACATATTCGATACTTGCAAATCCTCTATACCGATAACATCGTGGTTTTTGATGATTTCAGTTGAAATTTTGTCCAAGTAATCTTTTCTAGCATTTGATATGTATTCATGAATTCTAGCTACCTTTACTCGTTGTTTATTCCAGCGAGAAGATCCTTTCATTCTTCTAGAAAGAACACGCTGTGCTTTCGCCAACTTATCTTCTAATGATCGGAAAAACTTAGGATTTTTATAGTGTGTTCCATTTGACAAAATAGCGAAATCTTTTAGTCCTACATCTATTCCAATGTAAGAATGTGTTTTCGGAAGTTCTTGTACTTCTGTTTCAACTAATAGTGACACAAAATATCTACCAGAAGGGTTCCGTCTAACTGTAGCATTTACAATACGCCCCTCTACTTCACGACTTTTGGCAAATCGAACAAGGCCTAGTTTCGGCAACTTTATTTTATTCCCTACAACGGCAATGTTTTCATTTGTTTGTTTTGTGGTATAAGATTGTACGTTGTTCTTCTTAGATTTAAAGCGCGGTGCGCTATTTTGTTTTTTAAAAAAGCGCGTATAAGCATCCGCAAGGTTGCGAAAAGACGACTGAATCGCAATACTATCCACTTCTTTTAGCCAAACAAGCTCTTTCTTCATGGCAGGTAGTTTGGCAGAGCATGTACCATAGGTCAAGCCTTTTCCTGTCTCTTTGTATGCGTGATCCCATAAGGATAGGAAATAATTGAATACAAAACGAGAACACCCAATCGTTTTGTTAATTAGAATTGCTTGTGCTTGATTTGGATAGATACGAAACTTATAGGCTTTATTCATCATTATTTAATTCACCTCCATTTCGGTATATGACTATTATACACCAAACGTACATTCGATAGGTAGTGGAGTAATACTTTCTATATGTCGAACAATTAAGATGGCTTCCTGCCATCCCTTGTTCGAAGCCAATTCATCTCCCACCTACTCACTGGACTATGACCCTTCACGCTCCTTGAGGAAGGAGTCTTCTTGGCTAAAATGATAAATTATTAACCATCCACCTATAGAAAAACCATTTGTATATTTCAATAAATCTTTATGTACATTTGGTAATTCAACTTTCATTACATCTTCTATTTCTTGAATTTCAATATCATTTGCTGGCTTATTTTTTATTAAACCAGAAACATTAGATAAATTTATCATTTTTCACAAAACCTCCCGAAACATCTAAACATTTATAATCTTCTACCAATACTTTTCTTGCAGTTTTCTGATCAACACCTGCCTCAATCATTTCCCTATAGGTTACATTAAATTCATAATTTATTTCAGTATCATATCCTTCAAGTCTTCTTCGTTTTCTTTGTATGGCGGAAATTTTCGCATGAGGAAAACCAAAACTTGATGGTAAAAGTATTGGTTGTGCTTTCTTTTCGTTATAATCAAATCCACCCTTAATAGCCCATTCATTTTGTATAGGATGATGTGATTGTATTCGATTATCAGCAGCTATATTTTTATGTCCTGGAGCACAATCACCACTTACTTTGCAACCTCAAAATATATATTTAATATTGATTAGTATGCCTTTTTATACATAACCATAGGAAAAAGCTTATGCAAATACATAAGCTTCTTCTATTTTATTTATTACTCTCTTAGGTATTAATTAACATCATTAATCTGATGTGATTTTATTAAATTTCTTTACGAAAGTTCTTCTGAATCCCATATTTCAATAAATTCAAAACCTTTTAGATCACTTTGTTCAATAAGAATCTTCAATTCATCTGAAATAAAAACAGCCGTGGGATGAATTTTCCCATTTATATAAACCTTAAAAATCATCTCATTTTGAACAGTATTACTATCAAATGCGAATTTTTCGCATCCTATTATTAAACCTGTAATCAGTTTTTTTAAAATTGCTTTATCACTATCAATTGCATCTAGTACATTCAACACATGGACCAAGTAATATACCTCACTAGTTGAATCGCGTAAAAGTGGTAAGAATTCAACATTATGGCCTATTGAAGGTTCTAATAATGCTTTTGCTTTTTCACTAACCATTAGGGCACCAATTTCTCCCCAGAAGTGTGGAAAATCAGTGGTCTTTCCTCCTTCTAAGCATTCAATAGGTAACTTTCTCCATGAATCTATTAGTTTTATTGTAGAGTTAAACTTCCCTTCAAAAAACTTTTTATCTTCTTTATAATTTAATAATTGAAAAGACTCATAGTTATCAGAAGAACTTCTTAATTCCCATATCTTCATAGTTTTTCTCCTTTAATATTAGAAATATGTGTGTAAATCATTTTGGATTATTTAATTTTAAACTACCTTCTAATAGACGTATTCTAATATCATGTAACGCTGCGGCAACATCTTCCTGAGTACCACCATATTCTTTGATTTCCTTTAATATCTTGGTTACTTCTTTCATATATTCGGTACTATGATTTCCTACGTGTAACACTTCCGTAGTCACATAGTCATTTACTTTATAAGGTAAAAACACACCATTAGCAGCTGAATTATGATGTATCCCAAACTCTTCAAGTAATTCCTGTGCTTCAATTGCCCTTTTGTCATTCCAAGCAGTAATATGATGTGCTGCATTTGGATATGGTGGCGGCTCAATACCTGCAGCTTTAAGTTCTTCACGCAGTACCTTAGATGCGGTATAAGAATCAGGATATTCGTTTTTTATTTCAACTTTATCCAGGACCTTATCTGCATAATCTTGTATTACTTCTTGTACATCTTTAACTTTACTTCTTCCACCAGTTTTTGAAAACATAAATGTTTCACGAGCTTTGCGTAAAACTTCAAATGTTTTTATTTGATTGCTTCCAAATCCACTTGCACCTGCAAATGCCAACCGATCCGTCAGTGGGAATTTATTTGCGAAAGAAGACATTCCTGTAGAGAATTTTGCACCTTTTGCTAATGTAGTTACTTTACTTATCCCCTTATCACCAATAAGTCCAAGTCCAATTTGTGTAAAAGCATAACTTCCCCACTTAGCACGACTTTCAGCGTCTCCATTTATTACATCATTAATAAACGAATCTGATAATGTGTTCCACATAGCAGGTAAGGTTTCATTTAAATGAGTAAAAGCGTACCCCATGGTCTCCCATGTTTCCCATTTACCAAGTGCCACAACACCTTCTATTGTATCTTCAACTGCTTGACCCGTCCCTGCTAAAATACCATCTATAATTTTTTCAGAAGTAGATTTTTCAGGAGGTTTCTTGCACACCGCTCCCTCTTCTATTGATCCTTCCTTTAAAAGATTATCAACTTGACGTTTTCTTTCATCAGCAATTTCTTGGATCGAAACGGTCCAATCCATATTTAATCCTTGTGTACTAAACGTACCACTTACAGGACTAAATCCTTTTCCACTTTGGACTTCAGCAAGGCCGGCAGTAATACTAGCCACAAGTTGAAGAGCTGTGTTGTAGTTATTACTAGACGTATAGTTAAATTCATATAGATGCTCTAATTTTTCTTGCAGTTTTTTTCTCATCTCGACTAAAACAATAACCATGGCATCTATTCCAGGCAATACTGTAGCAATACTAATCGCTTCTATACTTGCGACCATTCGATTAATTTCTTGAATTTGCTCTCTTATTTCTTGTTCAATGACATCTGTGGAAGCAACTTGTGATTGAAAATCGCTTGGAAATGCATCATTTTGACGGATTAATTCTTCACATAAATAAATGATACCTTGTGCTAAAGGACGAAAAGTTTGGACAAAAAATATTTTTGCACTACTATATGTTTGCCCTTGTAAAACTGTATCAGTTGCAAAGGTATCAATTGATTGGATTGCTTGCTCCATAGCTTGGATAGTAGCGACACATACAGCATTCATGCTTTGGGTCTGATTTTGTACTTCCCCTAAATACATATTTAAACTCATGCTTTGTCCTCCCTTTTTAATCGCTGTTGCCGATAGATAAGGTCGGTTTCTAAATCAATAAGATTGCGTCTTTCTTTAAGTAATGTTTCTTTTTGATTTTCCAATTCCAATGTTAATTTCCGCTCAATATGTTGCGACTCTTGAAGCTTATTCATAAAAAAATGAGAAACATCTTTATCAGCATGCCATGTTTCTAAAATCCTATTAAATAAACGATTATTTCGATTTCTCAACTCGTGAAAGTCCATTTCTGCTTGTCTCTGGATTTGGATCTCCGTTTGATTTCGATCCTGTTTTTCAGATACTATCCGTAATTCATGATTAAGTTCATTTATTTGCTTTTCTACATCTTGACTCATCTTATTCTCCCTACCCTTCTCCCTTTACCGTAGGTTGCCACATTAGCGAAATGTCTTTTGTAGTTCGTTATCCATTCTTTCAAAATCCTTAGCTACTAAATGAATATTATCAATTGCTTGTTGAAAGGCCCCACAAAATTGTCTAGTCAAATCTAGCATTTGTTGATTCACTTCTTGCGCCTGAGTATTAACAGATAGTGTAGTACGGCTCGCCTTTGCTATAGAACGATTTGTCGCACCTTGAATTGTATCCGATGCATTTTTCATTTGTGTCGCAATTTGTGTAGCCGTTTGAAAATTACTTTGAAAGTTTCCCATCATTTAAACCCCTTCTAGTTCCAAAATCATCAAGAAAATTATACCATGTAAGAATATTTCAATGTATCAAATATTTCTAGTAAGGAATTGATAGCTCTTAATGATAAGAATGAAGCTTTTCATACCGAATTTCAATTAAGGATCGCTTCAACAGATGTAGTTGAACTAGAACTATTAGAACAAATTGAAGAGATTGACCGAATAAGAACAAATACTGAAGTTACGAAGCAAGTTATGCCACTAGCAGATATGGGTGCAATGGGGAACAAATATTTTTATGGAGTTTGGTTTAGGATGAATTGAAAATAAAGGAGCAGGCCAAATTGGAAAAGTAACTTCCCTTGGAGACTCTGTAAAATTAACAAGATTCTCAGAGCATATCCCCCTATTTCAAGTCCATTATCATTGAAAGACCGATTTGCTTTTGCTGGTATAAGTCCACTTAAAAATGAAAGACCTCCAATTAAAGATTTGTTTGTTACTGTATGTAGAGTGAACAGTAAGGGAGTAAACAATACTACAACTAAAAGGTTTGAAGTTACGAAAGTAGAGGAAAAAAACTCCCATGAATCTAGAGGTGCAAGTTTAAAGGAAATTAAATATACCAAAATCTCAACATCCAATCAGTCAAAAAATGGTGCCATTGACAGATAGTAATGGAAAATGAATACTAAATGATAAAAAACAGCTTGTCCAAAACCATAAAGAATTTATTCATTTAATATTAAAAGAGCACCCCTTTTTGGATGCTCTTCGTTATAACTATATATTATTTAATTTTCTTCATTTATTGGTACCATTTTTCCATGTTGAGAATCCGTACCTGTACCTTCTGTTCTTTCAACAGTTTTTGCATGTTTTCCAGGTTGTGATTCTGTACCTTCTTTTGTTTCTACCATTTTTCCTTCTTGAGA